>JAGQIT010000003.1 GCA_020431135.1 Myxococcales bacterium
CTCGACGCCGGCCTGGACGACGCCGTCGCCGCAGCGCGCGAGGACGCAGGTGCTGAGGCAGGCGTCGGTGTTGTCTGCGTTGCCGTCGTCGCACTCCTCGCCGGCCGCGACGACGCCGTCGCCGCAGCCGGGGGACGCCGTGGTCGAGGCCGTCTCCGAGCCGCCGCTCGAGCCGTCCGTGATCGTCACCCCGAACTCGGGGTTCGGCTGGAGGCACGCGCTGAGGCCGAGAGCCGCGGTCAAGCCGAGGAGGATCCGTGCGAGACGCCCCACGGGGACCAATGTACAACGACTCTCGCCGGGCAGCGGGCACGATCGCCCGACGCCGCGGCGCGCGTGAACGCCAGCGCCTGCGGGCTCGCGGACCCCCTCATCACGGTCCTCGTCGCGGCGCGGCACAGCGCGATCGAGGCGTGCTCACGCCGCGACGCGTCGCCGCCTCATCGCGGCCGTTGTACAGTCGAGGCGACGGCCCGCCGCGATCGTCCGACGGCGCGGCTAGAGGTCGGCCGTGAGGCGGGCGAGCTCGCGGCCGCGGTGGACGAAGCCCAGCTCGACACCTGCCCCTCCGAGCATGTCCGCGATCACGAGCACCGGCTCGACGAAGAGGTGGGCGGGCTTCCACAGCGGGAGCTGCGGCAGCGACGAGATGCCGTGGCCGATGAGGAGGAGACCCCAGCCGAGGAGCTGACCGCCGACGAGCACGCGCCACCCGAGGACGAGGCTGGCGAGCAGCGTGCCTACCAGGATCAGCGCCGCGGCGTAGCGCAGCCCCTTGCGCGCGCCGCCGCCGAAGGCCGCGTAGGCCGCGTAGGCCGCGACCATGAAGTTCTCGGGGGTCTCGGAGACCGCCCCGCGGATCAGGCTCGAGAGCAGCGCCTTCGGCGGCGCGACCTCCTCGAGGAGGCCCTGGTCGAGGAGCGTCGCCA
This sequence comes from Myxococcales bacterium, assembly GCA_020431135.1. Taxonomy (GTDB): domain Bacteria; phylum Myxococcota_A; class Polyangia; order Nannocystales; family Nannocystaceae; genus JADJRG01. Next base: position 930 of record JAGQIT010000003.1, read on the forward strand.
GGCGCTTAAACTCCTCCGGCGCGGCCTCGTCGCCCGGGATGATCACGTCGACGAGGAGGCGGCTGCCGTCGAGCTTGGCGAGGAGCTCGAACTCCGCGTGGGTGAGGTCGCCGGTCCTGAGGCCGACCTCGCGCTGGATCGCCGCGTAGCAGGTCCCGGGACGCGCCCGTCCGACCGCGGCCTTCTTCCACTCGTCCTCGCGCCGCGCCGACTCCATCAGCACGCGCTGCGGCGCCAGGTGGATCCTCGCCGGCCGCTCGATGTCCTTGAAGCGGGCGACGAAGGAGCCCTCCTCGGCCATCGCAATGCGGTAGACCGCGTCGGCGCCCTCGCACTCGCCGCTGACCGCGTCGATGACCTCGCGATCGCGGAACCACACCGTGCCGGCGCCGAGCTCCGTGTCGAAGTCGATCTCGCTCGACTTCCCGCTCATCTCGAGCGTCTGGAAGAGGTCGCCGATCGACACGTCGCTGAGCAGGCCGGCGAAGCGCGTCCGCGTGCCGCTCGCGCCCGGGGGGGTCTTGCCGTTCGAAGCCATCCGCGCGCTGGTCCTACCTCAGAAGCGACCCGAGAGGGCGAGCCCCGAGCCCTTGAAACGGAGGCGGAGCCGGGCCTGGCGGTCGTCGCCAGCCGGCTTCTCGCGGGCCTTGCGATCGAGGACGAGGAGCGTCGCGCCGCCGCCCGCGAGGAGCACGCCCGCGACGACCCCCGCGATCCCGCCGCCGAGGGTGTCGTAGAGGAAGCGGCAGCGGCCGAGGGCGTCGACGTCCTCGCCCTCGCACTGCCCCTTGTAGGGGCGCTCATCGAGGACCAGGAGGGTGACGCCCGCGGCCAGCGAGACGACGCCGGCGCCGACCGCCGACCAGCCGAGCGCGGCCATCGGCAGCTTGCGCTTGGCTTGGACGAGGACGATGTCGAGGGCCTCTGGGGGCTCCTCTTCGACGGTGACCTCGAGGGCGCTGGTGATGTAGCCGTCCTTGCGCAGCTCGATCCGGTGGACGCCCGGGCCGAGGGGCTCGTCGAGCGGGGTGACGCCCGCGAGGGCGCCGTCGACGTAGACCTGGGCGCCGCTCGGCTCGCTGCGGATCGCCAGGGTCTGCGGCGGCGGCGGCTCCTCCTCCGCGTCGATGCTGGCGGCGAGCTCGGCGGCCGCGGCCGCGACCGCGTCCTCGACCTCGGGCAGCGAGCAGACCGCGCAGCTCCGGGCCGCCTCGCCGAGCACCTTGCCGGCGCCGTCGTGCAGGCGCAGCGTGATCTCGTACGTCCGGTCGATCTCCGAGACCTCGCCGCTGAGGACGAACTTCGCGGCGCTCGTCGACGCCAGCGACGCGGTGCAGGAGGCGTCGCCGCACGGCCCCTCGGGCGCGCCTTCGCCGGGATCGACGACGTAGAGGCCGGCCTGGCTCAGGCCGCGCAGCGCCGCCGCGTAGAGCTCGACGGCGATGTCGGAGCTCGCGTCGCCGCCGAGCGCGAGCTGATCGATGACGACGGGGTTGTCGCGCGAGCCCGCCGACAGCCCCTCGCCGGGCAGCCCCTCGCCGGGCAGCGGCGGATCGTCGACCTCCTCGCCGGGGAGCGGCGGATCGGCGCGCTTGTCATCTGGCGCGATGGCACTCCCGGCCTGCGCGTCCGCGGCCCTCAGGAGCATGATCGGCGCGGTGCCGATGAGCGTACATACGACCCATCGCCGTAGACGACGCATACGAGGAACATATCAGAAGAGGGCCTGCGCTCGAGCGATGATCCCCCGACCTCCGTGATACACTGCGCGCCGGCGAGGCCACCTTGGACAGCGAGATCTCGCGCACTTCGCTCCCAGAATGGCTGGGCCCTGGCGAACCGACGCCCGCAGCTTCGGCTGCGCGCGCGATCACGCTGTCCGTGGGGTTCGTGATGGCGATCGCGGGGGTCTATCTCCTCTTCGCGTCGAGCCCCGAGCCCGAGCCCGCGACGACGCCGTTGGTCGCCGCGGAGACGTCGCCGAAGGCGGACTCCGGCGATGATCCGGCGGCGAAGGACGCGAAGGACGCGAAGGATCCCGAGCCGAAGGACGCGAAGGATCCCGAGCCGAAGGACGCAGAGACGACGTCTACGTCCACTGGGGGCGACAGCGCGCAGGCGAGCGCGAGCGAGGCGACGACCACCGGCGACGACGACGCGACGACAGGCGCGCCGGACGCGGAGCAGAAGGTTGATCCGGCGGCCGCGAAGGAGCTCGCCAAGCGCGGCGAGAAGACCCTCAAGGGCGGCAACCGGGCGGGCGCCAAGCGGCTCTTCGACGAGGCCCTCGAGAGGGACCCGAACTGCGCGGAGGCGCTGATCGGCCTCAGCGACCTCGCCTTCGATCAGGGCAAGTACAGCAGCGCCCAGCGCTTCGCCAACAAGGCCGTCAACGCCGCGCCGCGCAACGGCGACTACCGCCTCCGCCTCGGCGACGCGTACTTCAAGCTCGGCAAGATCGACAGCGCCAAGGCCCAGTACAAGCGCGCCGCCCAGCTCGGCAACGCGACGGCCACCCGCCGCCTCGCCGGCCTCCAGGGCAAGAAGTAGCCGCGCTCACGCGGCGCTCGGCGAACACTCGGACGGCCGCGCTAGCGCGGCTGGTTGCGCATGTGATCGGCGACGCCGGAGAAGGCCCGCTCGAGCGCCGCCCGCATTGCGTCGTCGGCGACGACCTCGGCGAGGGCCCGGCGCATGCAGTGCATCCACTGGTCGCGCTCGCGGTCGCCGATCGGGAAGCGGAAGTGACGCATGCGCAGGCGCGGGTGGCCGTACTCGGCGACGTAGAGCTGCGGCCCGCCGAGCCAGCCCGAGAGGAACTTGAAGAACTTCTCGCGGCTCTCGCCGAGATCCTCCGGGTGGATTGCGCGGAGCTCAGCGACGTCCGGGAGCTCGTCCATGAGGTCGTAGAAGCGATCGGCGAGGCGCCGCGTCGCCGCCTCGCCGCCGATCAATTCGTAGGGGATCTGGACGTTGCCAGGCGTCGACATCGGGCGCTGCGCTCAGGTGAGGGTGGTGATCACCGGCGCGAGGGCGAGCGGCCCCTCGGCGGTGATCCGAACGACCTGCCCCGGGGCGATCGGCGCGACCCCCTCGGGGGTGCCGGTGAAGATCAGGTCGCCGGGGAGGAGGGTCATGCACGCCGAGATCACCTCGATGAGCGTCGGGATCGCGAAGATCAGCGCGTCGAGGGTCGCGTCCTGACGCGGCGCGTCGTCGAGGAACGATCGCAGGCGGACCTCCGCGGCCGGCAGCGTCCACCCCGGCGGGGTCATGTGGACGAGGGCGCTGATCGGGCCGAAGCCGTCGAAGCCCTTCGCCCGCGTCCACTGCTTGTCGCGGCGCTGGAGGTCGCGGCAGGAGATGTCATTGCCGAGGCAGTAGCCGGCGACGTGGTCCCACGCGTCGGCCGCGGCGACGGCCTTCGCCCGCCGGCCGATGACGACGACGAGCTCCCCCTCGAGATCGATGCGCTCGTAGCCCCGCGGCAGCGCGACCGCGGCCCCGGACGGCACCAGGCAGCTCGGCGGCTTGAAGAAGAGGAGCGGCTCGCTCGGGACCTCGTTGCCGAGCTCGGCGGCGTGGGCCCGGAAGTTGCGGCCGACGCCGATGACCTTCGACGGGGCGACCGGCGCCTCGAGGCGGACGCTGTCGAGGCGCCCGCGCGGGCCGCCGGTGAGCGGGATGGCGTCGCGGACGACCTCCCAGGGGTCGCCCTCGGGATCGGCGAAGGGGTTGGGGATCGCGGCGATCTCGGCGTCGGGGCCGGGCGCTCGGCCGTCGGTTAGGGCGCGGACCCAGGCGCCGCGCCCCTGGCGATCGCGGACCCGGCCGAGCCAGTAGTGAGGTTGCGACGCGCGCTCCATCGCCGACACAGTCGCCAAAGCCCGCGAAAAAGGCAACTGGGTCGCGCCGCGCCGGGGTCGGCGGTATGCTCCGCCGCCGCATGGCCGACCGACGCCCCACGCCCGCCGGAGGATCCCCATCCGGAGTCGGCGCATGAGCAGGCTCGTCCGCCGCGCCCTCCTCGGGGTGGTTCTCGGCGCGCTGATCTACCTGGTCGCCGTGCTCTACGTCGACATCGCGGCGATGCGGTCGGCGCTCGCCGACTTCCGCTGGTCGGCCGTCGGCCTCGCGCTGCTGCTCTCGAGCGTCAACTACCTCCTGCGCTTCTGGAAGTGGGAGCTGTGCCTCGGCTGGCTCGGGATCCGCGAGCCCGGCCCCGGCAACGCCCCCGGGCTCACGCGCGGGCGCTCGCTGCTGATCTACATCGCCGGCCTGTCGATGTCCGTGACCCCGGGGAAGGTCGGCGAGGTCCTGCGCTCGCTCCTCCTCAAGCAGACGGACGGCGTCGCCTTCACCCGTACGGCGCCGGTCGTCGTCGCCGATCGCCTCACCGACCTCGTCGCCCTCGTCGTCCTCAGCCTCGTCGGCATCATGGAGTTCCAGGAGTACCTGCCGGTGGTCCTGGTCACGCTCGCGCTGGTCGTCGCCGGGGTGATCGTCCTCGGCTCGCCGCGCCTGTGCCACGGGCTCCTCCATCTCCTCGAGCGGCTCCCGGGCGTCGGCCGCCTGGCGACCAAGGCGGAGGCGCTCGTCGACGCCTCGGCCCGCCTCCTGCGCCTGCGCGCCCTCGTCGTCCTGTCGATCCTGTCGATCGTCGGCTGGGGCCTCGAGTGCGTCGGCTACTGGCTGATCCTCCGCGGCTTCGCCGGCGCCGACGCGACCCTCGCCCTCGCCACCTTCCTGTGGTCGACGACGACGCTGATCGGCGCCCTCTCCTTCCTCCCCGGCGGCCTCGGGGCGACCGAGGGCTCGCTCGCCGTGCTCGTCGCCCGCCTCGCCACCGGCGTCACCCAGGCGATCGCCCTGGCGTCGACGCTGCTGATCCGCGCGTGCACGCTGTGGTTCGGCGAGCTCGTCGGCGGGGTCGCCCTCGCCTGGCTGCTCCACCGCTACGGTGACCTCGACGACGCGGCCAAGGACGCGCCCTCCGGCCGCGACGACGGCGACGGCGACGACCACGACGCGGCGTAGTAGGCCAGCGAGGTCGCGGGCGCTCAAGCTCGCCGCCGGCGAGCTGCCGTAACTCGGCGAAGGACGGGGCCGACGATCCTCCGGACGGCCGCGAGCCGGCTGTCGCAGGGACCAGCGAGCGCGCCCCTCGCGTCGCGGCGCGAGGGCCCGTAGGATGCGCCCATGCGCGCCGCCGTCGTCCCCCGCAAGGGTCCGCCCGAGGTCTTCGAGCTCCGCGAGGTCCCCGACCCCGTCCTGCGCCGGGCCGACGGCGTCCTCGTCCGCGTCCGGGCGACGAGCGTCAACCCGATCGACACCTACCTCCGCGGCGGCCTCGTCCCCGTGCCGCTGCGCCAGCCCTTCATCCCCGGCGGCGACGCCTGCGGGATCGTCGAGGCGGTCGGCGACCGCGTCCGCGACTTCGCCGTCGGCGACCGCGTCTTCGGCCTCCGCCCCTACATCGGCGGCGACGGCTGCTACGCCGAACTCGCGCTCTTCCGCGAGCGCGAGCTCGCGAAGGCGCCGGCGGGCCTCAGCGACGAGGAGCTCGCCAGCGTGCCCCTCGTCGGCCTCACGGCTCGCCAAGCGCTCCTCGACATCGCCGATCTGCGCGCCGGCGAGCGCGTCCTAGTCCACGGCGGCAGCGGCGGGGTCGGCTCGTTCGCGATCCAGCTCGCGCGGGCCTGCGAGGCGACCGTCTACACGACCGCGAGCCCGCGCAACCACGACTTCTGCCGCGAGCTCGGCGCCCACGAGGTCCTCGACTACCGCGCGGGCGAGCACCGCCAGCTCCGCGACCTCGACGTCGTCTTCGACACGATCGGCGCCTACTACCTCGACAGCCTGCCCTCGCTCCGCCGCCGCGGCGGCCGCTTCGTGTCGACGACCCTCCTCGGCGACGACGAGCGCATGGCGGCGGGCAACTTCATCAAGCACGGCCTGCGCGTCGTCGCCAGCGCCCTGCGCTCGCCCTTCGGCGGCCTCAAGACCGCGGCCGTCCGGGTCAAGCCGGACGGCCCCGGGCTGCGCCACCTCGCCGGGCTCCTCGAGTCCGGGGCGATCCGCACGCACGTCAGCCACACCTTCCCCCTCGACCAGATCGCCGAGGCCCACCGCCAGAGCCAGACCAAGCGGACGGTCGGCAAGATCGTCGTGACGATCCCGTAGCCGCCGCCCGCTCGCGCTCGCCTCAGGCGCTAGAAGCCGAAGGTCGAGAAGCCGGCGCGGAGCTTCGAGAGGTGGGTCTCGCCGGCGCCCCAGCTCGCCTCGAAGCGGAGCTTCTGGCCCGCCGGCACCGTCGTCGAGTAGTGGATCGCCTTGGCCTTCTCGTTGGCGATCTGCAGGCACCAGTTCGGCGTCGGCGGGTTGCCGCAGAGCATCGGCACCCACTGGTTGGTCGCGGCGTTCCACTTCGACAGGCCGATCTCGCTCATGGTGGTGCTGCTCGACAGCGAGGTGCCGTTGCAGACCGCGAACCAGGCGTGGCGGACGTAGACGTTGGAGTAGCCGTAGATCGAGTTGGCGTTCGGCGCCCCGGTGAAGCCGGCGACGCTCACCGAGGTCGTCTCCGGGTTGTAGGCCTCGAAGTCCGAGGGGAAGTTGTTGCGGCAGTAGCCGCTCGTGCCGCCCCACTCGGGCGCGTACTCCCAGGCGCGGAGCTGGACGACGGGCTCGGCGTCGAGGTCGAGCTCGCGATCGACGTGGGTGTCGTGGTGCTCGACGAGGAAGAGCGGCGGCTCCTCGCCGCCCGCGTAGGCGACCCAGAGCTCGGCCGGGGTCGCGCCCTCGTCGAGGGACTCGAAGAGGCCCGCGCGCTCCGGGCTCGGGCTGACCTCGATGATCGAGACCTCGCCGTCGTCCTCGGCGAGGAAGAGGAGCTCGGTGCCGTCGCTGAGGCTGAGCTCGGCGTGGCGGCCGGCGCCGTCGAGCGCTTCGCTGTCGCCGTCATCGCACGCGAGCGGCGCGGCGGCGAGGAGGA
>JAGQIT010000239.1 GCA_020431135.1 Myxococcales bacterium
GTCGGCGACGGCGCGGCGCTCCTCGGCGAGCTCCTCCCCGAGCTGACGATGCTCCTCGGCGAGCCGACGGCGCCGGCCCCTGAGCTGCCGAAGACCGAGGCGGCGCAGCGCTTCCGCAGCCTCTTCGACGCGCTCCTGCGCGGCCTCGCGACCGCCCGGACGCCCTTCGTCGTCGTCATCGACGATCTCCAGTGGATCGACCCGAGCAGCGCCGCCGCCCTCGGCCGCTTCTTCGAGGAGCCCCGCGGCTACGCGCTGCTCCTCGTCGCCGCCTACCGCGGCGACGGCCTCGCCGCCGATCACCCGCTCCGCGACCTGCGCGAGCAGAGCGCGGCGAGCGGCGCGACCGTCACTCACCTGAACCTCACGCCGCTCACGGTCGGCGACACGGTCGCGCTCCTCCGCGACAGCCTCGTCCCCGCCGCGGCGTCGCTGCGCGGCCTCGCCGAGTACGTCCACGGGCGCACCGGCGGCAACCCGCTGTACACCCGCGTGCTCCTCGAGACGCTCCACGACGAGGACAAGATCCGCTTCGACGTCGCCCGCGGGAGCTGGTCCTGGGAGCTCGGCGAAGACGCGCCGGACGTGGACCTCGACGCCCTCCTGCGCAGCCGCCTCGACGGCCTCCCGGAGGACACCCGCGCGGTCCTCGGCGCCGCCGCCTGCATCGGCCCGCGCTTCGACATCGACCGCCTCGGCAAGCTCATCGAGCGCGGCGCGACCGAGCTCGCCGACCTCCTCGCGCCGGCCCTCGACAACGGGGTCCTGCGCTCGATCTCCGAGCCCTACAGCCCGTCGCTGACCTACGCCTTCGCCCACGAGGGCCTCGCCGAACTCGCCCTCGCCGTCGTCGACGCCGACGCGCTGCGCAGCTTCCACTGGCGGATCGGCCAGATTCTCCTCGACGACGGCGCCGGCGAGGACGATCGGATCTTCACGGCCGTGTCGCATCTCGTCCGCGGCTTCGCCGGCGGCGACGGCCAGCGCCCCGCCGACCTCGCCCACCTCACGCTCGCCGCCGGCCAGCGGGCGACGCTCGCCGGCGCCTACGAGGCCGCGTCGCGCTACCTGGGTCAGGGGATCGCGTTGATGCCGGCGAGCGCCTGGCGCTCCGATCACGAGCTGATGCTCAAGCTCCACGTCGGCCTCGCCGAGGCCCGCCAGCTCCTCGGCCACTTCGAGGTCGCCGAGGCGCTCTTCGAGCGCGCCCTCGCCGAGACCCGCTCCCCCCTCGACCGCGCCGAGCTCCTCGCCCTCAAGATCCGCCGCGAGATCGGCCTGCGCCGCTTCGAGGACGCGCTCAACACCGGCGACGCCGGCCTGCGCCTGCTCGGCATCAAGGTGCCGCGCCGCGGCACGCGGACCGCCCTCACCGTCGAGCTCACCCGCCTGCGCTGGCGCATGCGCAAGCGGACGTCGCGTCATCTCCTCGAGCTCCCCGAGTCGCTCGAGCGGCGGACCTTCGTCGCCCACACGCTGCTGATGTACATGACGCCGGCGGCGTACTTCAGCGACTTCCAGCTCGCGGCGGTGCTCCTCCTGCGCCTCGTCAACCTCAGCCTCGAGCGCGGGCGGACCGACGTGACGGCCTTCGGCGTCGCCGGCTACGCGCTCATCCTCGCGGCGTCGGAGAGCGACTACGCCGGCGCCCTCGAGTACGCCGAGATCGCCGACGAGCTCCTCGAGCTCCTCCCGAGCCCGGCGATCGCCCCGCGCGTCGATCTCTTCGTCGGCCTCTTCATCCTCCCGTGGACGCGGCCGCTCTTCGACGCCAAGGGTCGCCTCGAGCGCGGCTATCTGCGGGCGCGCGAGCGCGGCGACCACACCTACGCGAGCTTCTGCTGCGGCGAGCTCGCGCCGCTGAGCTATATCGCCGGCACGCCGCTCGGGCGCCTCCAGGAGCAGGCGGCCGACAACGCGGCGTTCCTCCGCCAGGTCCGCGAGTTCGAGGGCCACGCCCACGCGACCGCCCTCGTCTACTTCTGCCGCAGCCTCCGCGGTCAGACCGACGAGACCCGCCGCCTCGGCGACGAGCCGGAGGAGGAGGCCGCGATGCTCGGCGCGGCCGCCCGCTACCACCGCACGCCCGCCGGCTTCTACATCCCGCTCTACAAGGCGATACTCCTCTATCACACCGGCGAGTACGCCGAGGCCCAGCTCCACCTCGACGCCGCCGCGCAGGTGCTGACGCCGATGCGGGCGATCGCGACGCGCGCTGAGCACGACCTCTTCTCGGCGCTCAACCTCGCCGAGCGGGCGACCCAGGCGGCGCCGCAGGATCGCCGCAAGCTCGCCGAGCGGATCGCCGCGCACTACGATCGCCTCGCCGCCTGGGAGCGCAGCAGCCCCGCGAACTTCGGCGCCCGCGCCCGCCTCGCCGCGGCCGCGCTCGCCTGGGCCGAGGGCCGGACCCACGCCGTTCTCCCGGAGCTCAACGCGGCGATCGCCCGCGCCAAGGAGGCCGACCACCCGCACTACGAGGGGCTCGCCGCCGAGATCGCCGCCCGCTTCGTCGTCGCCACCGACACCGACTTCCTCCTCGAGCACTACCTCGCGATCGCCTTCGACGCCTACCAGCGCTACGGCGCGATCGCCAAGATCGGCGCGCTGCGGACCGCCTACGGCGAGCGCAACCAGGCCAAGGAGTCCGCCTCGCGGGTGCCGACCGAGACCTCGACGCTGGTGCCGATCGACGGCAGCGGCGGCAAGTCGCTCGACCTCGGCACGGTCATCAAGGCGACGCAGGCGCTCTCCGGCGAGATCGTCCTCGACCGACTGCTCGACACCCTCGTCCGCATCGTCATGGAGAACGCCGGCGCCCGCCGCTGCTTCCTCGTCCTCGATCACGAGGGCCGCCTCCTCGTCGAGGCCGAGGGCTCGGTCGATCCGGAGAAGGTCGAGGTCCTGCGCTCGACGCCGCTCGAGGAGCAGGGCAACCTGCCGCTGTCGATCCTCAAGTACGTCGCCCGCTCGGCGACCACCGTCGTTCTCGACAACGCGGCCCAGACCGGCGCCTTCACCAAGGACCCATTCGTCCGCCAGCAGTCGCTGAAGTCGGTGCTGTGCATGCCGATCAGCCACCAGAACAAGGTGATGGGCGTCCTCTACCTCGAGAACAACCTCGCCACCGACGTCTTCACCGACGACCGCCTCGAGCTCCTCAACCAGCTCGCCGCCCAGCTCGCGATCTCCGTCGACAACGCCCGCCTCTACGAGTCGCTCGACCGCGCCCGCGAGGAGGCGGTCGGCGCCGACCAGAAGAAGACCCGCTTCCTGATGACGATGTCGCACGAGCTGCGGACGCCGCTCAACGCGATCATCGGCTACACCGAGCTCATCGAGGAGGACCTGATGGACGGGGTCACCGACGGCTTCGTCGACGACCTCGGGAGCATCCAGACGGCGGCGCTGCGCCTCGAGCGGACCCTCGAGAGCGCCCTCGAGCTGTCGCGGATCGAGGCCGGCACCTTCGAGATCGACCTCGAGGAGGTCGCCGTCGAGGAGCTCGTCCGCGACGTCCTCAGCGAGCTGAGGCCCGCGCTCGCGGCCAGCGGCAACCACCTCGACGTCGACGTCGGCAACATCGGCGTCATCCTCAGCGACCGCCTGCGCCTGCGCTACTGCCTGCGCAGCGTCCTCGACAACGCGATCCGCTTCACCGAGGGCGGCCGCGTCAGCCTCAAGATCGCCGCCGACGAGGACAGCGCCCCGGCGACCCTCGAGGTCGTCGTCAGCGACAACGGCATCGGCATCTCGGACGAGCACATGGAGCGGATCTTCGAGGCCTTCACCCAGGCCGACGACTCGACGACCCGCCTCTTCGAGGGCTCGGGCGTGTCGCTGGCGGTGACGCGGCACATCTGCGTCGCCCTCGGCGGATCGATCGAGGCCGAGTCGAAGGTCGGCGCCGGCTCGCGCTTCACGATCTCGCTGCCCCTGCGCCGGGCCGCCCTCTCGACGTCACCCTCCAAGTGATCGCCGCGCGAGCGACCGCACCGAAGTCGCCAGCTCGTCCGCCCTGTCGCCGGCCGCGGGCTTGCCTCGACGCGGTCCTTCAGGCATAGCGGCCTCCTCACCGCCAAGGAGGCACACGCATGAAGACCGTCGACTGGTACTACCACCGCAAGAGTTGAACGTCCTGCACGCGATCGCAGGAGTTTCTTGCGAACAACGGTGCGGCGATCACCGAGACCACCATCGCCAACAAGGTCCGCTTCGACGCCGAAGGGGCCCTGAAGATCGCCCGCGAGGCCGCCCGCGTCTGGGTCGCCAAGGGCAAGAAGACCACCAAGCTCAGCGCCGACGCGAGTGACGAGGAGCTCCTCCGCGTTCTCCTCGGGCCGTCGGGTAAGCTGCGCGCGCCGGCGATCCGCAGCGGGGACCTCCTCCTCGTCGGCTTCAACGCGGAACTGTACGAAGAGGCGCTCGCCTGAGCCCGCCCTGGCGCGAGGGGCCGCGGCCGCTCGCGCCAGGGGCGACCGAAACGAAGTTCTCAGGGGGTCTCTGCGCCCTCCTGACCGCCGCAGGCCGCGGGGCAGGTTCGCGCCTTGACCGCCCTCCCCCGCCTCGCCGATCGTCGATCGCAGACGATGGCGGACGACGGTCGAGCGGCGAGCGACGAGGTGACGAGCGAGCCGCGCGAGCCGACGAGCGGCTCGACGGAGCCCGCGCCGACGAAGCCGGCCGCCGCCCCGCTCGCCAAGGATAAGGCGACGGTCGACGAGAACGACGACCGCGGGCTCCTCAACCGGGCGATCGACGCGTCGGTGAGCTTCGTCGTCGGCCGCAGCCGGATCCTCGTCTACCAGATGGTCGTCGCGCTCCTCCTCGGGGTGCTCGGCGGGACCCTGATCGCGCTGCTGATCTTCGGCGAGAAGAACCTCGAGATCCTCCTCGGCGGCGTCGGCGGGCTGACGGCCGCGTCGGCGATCCTGCGCTGGGTGCTCGCGTCGGCGCCGAAGCTCGAGGAGGACGCCAAGCTCCAGGCCCACGCCCAGCGCGGCGTCTTCATCTGGGCGGTGATCTTCGCGATCGTCGTGTTCTCGGTGCACACCTGGTCGATCCAGCGCGGCTTCCCGCTCATCCCGCTCGGCCAGGACGCGCTCCTCTACCGCCGGATCAACCGCCTGGAGGATCAGCTGCGCCGGCTCGAGACGGCGCTCGGCACCGTGCCGATGCACCGCCACCAGCAGACCCTCCCGGCGTGGACGCGGAGCTGGCGGCGGATCCCGGTGAAGCCGGGCAAGCCCTACAACCTGCGCCTTGAGACAGGTGATACGAGCCGCGACGTCTGGGTCGAGCTCGTGCTCACGGACGACGACGGCGAGGTGCTCAGCGCGCGCCGGGCCCTCGCCAGCCGCGACCTCCGCCTGACGGTCATGACCGAGGATGCCTGGTCGATCCGCGCCGGCGTCCGCTGGTGGCCGCGCGGCGCCGGGCCCGAGGAGCAGCTCCCGCGCGCCGAGCTGCCGACGACGCCGGTCGAGCTCCAGCTCACCGCGACCGAGGCCCAGCCCGAGCGCGTCAGCACCAAGTGGACCGGCGAGGCCAAGCCTGTCGAGGTCACGGTCGTCGACGACACCCGGCGCTTCAACGCCAGCGGCGACTCGAGCGAGGGGGGCGGCGATCGGATCCGCGGGCGCTGCGGCGGCGACGGCTCGGACGAGGTCGTCTACCGCATCGACGTCCCGGCCGACAGCGCCGGCGGCTGGCTCGCGCTCAGCGTCCAGTCGGAGCTGGCGATGCCGACGATCCTCGGGCTCTACACCGGCGAGGCCCTCGTCAGCGACGACGGCGCGTCGACGCTCATGCTGCGCGAGCTCGCCTGCGACAGCTCCGCCGTGCTCTTCGAGCGCGACGCCGACGACCGCCGCGACGTCCTGACCTCGAACCTCCGCGTCGCCGTCGCGCCGCCGGCCGACGGCCAGGCCTACTACGTCGCGATCGACGGCCTCTCGAGCGGCGGCCGACGCGACGCCGAGGTCGCCCGCCCCTTCACCCTCACCGGCGCCTTCACGCCCTTCGACGCGGTGACGCCGGTGCGGCTCGCCGCGGGCGTGTCGTCGTCGACCCAGCGGATCGATCTCCTCAGCGCCCGCCACGTCCAGCGCTGCGAGGAGCGGACCTACGCCTACGTCGACCTCCCGGTCGACCTCGCCGGCGAGAACATGCTCCTGACCGCGAGCATCTCGCCGCTGGGCGGCGACGTCGCCGCGGGGGCCTACGCCACGCGCCTGACCTGGCTCCCCGACGCGATCGACGAGGCGACCGACTGCGCGATCTACGACGTCGCGCCCGGCTCGCGGGCGCCGATCAGCGTCACGAAGAATGACCGCAAGCGCCTCCGCCTCTTCCGCCCCGCGCCGATCCGCGAGCCGATGGTCGAGTCGCTCGCCTTCCGCGTCGACACGCAGGCCAGCGACGCGCTCAAGGAGGCCTGCGAGGCCGCGCCGCTCCTCCAGCGCTCGCCGAGCGGCGCCTACCTCGGGCAGACGGGGATGGGCTCGACGGCCCTCCTCGGCATCGACCACGAGCCGCTCGGCGGGGCGAAGTACGTCCAGCCCAACGCCTTCGCGGTGACGGCCTGCACCGCCGACGCGCGCTGGAAGCCGCCGCAGCCGGCGGCGAAGAGCGACGGCGACGCGGGCCGAGGCGGCGCCGCGGAGCCGTCCGTGACCCGCTCTCGCGGGGGCGAGGCCGCCGTCCGCCAGCACTTCGACCGCGGCCTCGGCGAGGACACCAGCGAGTCGATCTGGCGCCTCGACCTCGCCAGGCCGTCGATCATCGACGTCGTGATCGCGTCGAGCGAGAGCGACACGCGCCTCTACACCTCGATCATCAGCCAGTGCGCGACGACGCCGCAGGTCCACGCCTGCGCCCAGGTGGTGACGCCCGAGCAGCTCAAGCTGCGGACCCGGCTGCCGGCGGGCAGCTACCACATCATCGCCGACGGCGCGGGGACGCACTTCCTGATGCTCGATGTCACGCCGATCCCCAGCGACCCGCTCGACCTGCGCAGCGACCCGCGGAGCGAGTAGGCGCGCTTTGCGCCTCTCCGAGCCCACAAGAACCCCCGTCAGCGCCCCGCAGCGGCGCTCCGCGACAAAATCGACGCCCCGGTGAACCGCCGCCGCCGGGCCTCGACTACCTCACGCGGAGAGTCCGATGTCCCTTCTCAACTGGCCTAGCTTCACCGCCCCCGTCGACCCCGAGACCGCGACCGCCGCGGAGGAGACCGCCGGCGAGGCGGCGCTCCTCCCCGAGCGCGCCCTCCTGACCCCGGCGTGGGTGGCCTCGCTGGCCGTCCTCGGGCTCAACGATCACCTCCTCAAGGGCGCCGAGCTCCTCCCGGGCGGCGTCACCGGCAAGCTCAGCGACGTCGCCGGCATGATCGTCGCCCCGGCGCTCCTCGCCGCGCTGACGCGGACCAAGAGCCGCCGCGGCCTCTTCCTCTGCCACCTCGCGGTCGGTGCGGTCTTCGCCGCGATCAACCTGTCCGTTGAGGCAGCATCGATGTGGAGCGCGCTGATGGGCGCGGTGGCGATGCCCTGGCAGATCACCGTCGACCCGACCGACCTCCTCGCCCTGCCGGCGCTCTACCTGTCGTGGCGCGCCCTCACCCCGGCGATGACCAAGCCGGTGCCGCGGAGCACCGTCCGCGCCCTCGAGGGCTCGCTCGCCTGCGCCGGCGTCTGCCTGTCGGTGGCCACCAGCCCGCCGCCGGACGAGTGGAACGAGGGCGAGTGGTGGACGAACCCCGTCAACGCCGACGTCTACGTCCAGAACATCTCGGAGGAGAGCGTCGTCGTCCGCCTCCGCGGCCTCAAGCCCGACGTCAGCTACGACTGCTTCGAGCTCGCCAACGACCCGAGCGTCCTCAGCGAGGAGCTCTTCGGCGAGGCCGTGTCCTGGACCCTCAACGAGGGCAACGTCATCAACGCCCGCGACATGTCGCTCAACGAGGCCTGCTACGCCGTCCTCGTCGAGGGCGACACCTTCCCGCAGACGCTCCTCTTCTGGCAGAGCGGCGACGTGGCGGTCGAGTGGATCGACGGGACGACGGCGATGGAGGGCGGCGTGATCCTCGAGTGGGACGGCGATCGCCACACCATCGAGGCCCGCGAGCGCCCGGAGCTCATCCAGGAGCTCGGCGACCCCGAGGCGCCGCCGCCCGGCGCCTGCGCGATGCAGGAGGACGGCGCCCGCCTGGTGTGGACGGGCTTCCACGGCGGCAACCACCGGATCGCGGCGATCGACGTCGGCCCCGACGGCTGCCTCGGCGTCGACGTCGCCCCGAGCGCGCCCGACGGGATCACCGACTGGTACGTGTGCATGCCGCCCGAGCTCTTCCCCTTCAACGAGGGCGACTGGGTCCGCGGCGAGGATCTCGGCGACACGCTCGTCATCCGCCGCGTCGTCGGCCCCGATCAGGAGCCGCTGAGCGAGCTCGCCGAGCTCTACCTCAGCGCCGGCGA
>JAGQIT010000240.1 GCA_020431135.1 Myxococcales bacterium
GCCTCGCGGGCGAGGCGGCGGATCCCCGCGGGCAGGCCGGCGGTCGACACCGTGATCGCGCGGCTGCGGATCGCCAGGCCGGAGGGCTCCTTGAGCGCCCGGATCGCCGCGAGGACGCGGTCGAGGTTGGCGAGCGGCTCGCCCATCCCCTGAAACACGACGCCGTGGACGCGGGCGCCGGCCGGCAGGAGGTCGCGGATCTGACGGACCTGGTCGACGATCTCCCAGGCCTCGAGGTTGCGGCGCAGGCCGAGGCGACCGGTCGCACAGAAGGCGCAGCCGAGGGCGCAGCCGACCTGCGAGCTCACGCAGACCGTGAAGCGATCGGGCCGCTCCAGGGGGATCCGGACGGCCTCGACGCGGGCGCCGTCCGCCGCCTCAAAGAGGTACTTCTCGAAGGGGTCGACGGCGCTGCGCTGGCGCTCGGCGAGGCGGAGCGTCCGCGCGTCGACGGCCGCGCGCAGGTCCTCGAGGGCGATCGCGCGGACGTGGGGGATCGCCGCAGTGATCGCCGCCGGGCCGCCGCGGTAGAAGGCCGCGAGCGCCCGCCGAGCCTCGCGGAGGTTGAGCTCGGGGACCGCCGCGACCAGGCCCTCGGGCGTGAACCCCTGGATGCTCGGCCGGCTCATGACGCGACCCTCCGCGGCACGTCAGGGCGCGAGGCAGCCAGGCCTACTCGGCCGCCGGGGCGTCGCCCCCCTCGCCGCTGTACTTCTCGATGCACGCCTTGAGGAGGTCGGGGAGCTTCTTCTTGAGCTCCTCGGGCGCGTTGTTCAGGGCCTCGACCTGGCAGGCCGCGACCTCGATGCTCCCGGCCTTGACGCAGCCCTGCTTGGCGAAGCCGAGCTGCGTGGTCTTGGCCTGGTTCCACTTCTCGAGCGCCTCGCCGTCGTAGTGCTTGTTCATGAAGTCGTCCTCGGCCTTGGCCCGGGCCTCGCACGCCTTGTCGAGCTTCTTCGGCAGGGTCTCGGGGAGCGTCGCGAGGGCCATGACCGCGGCCTTCTCCGCCTCCTCCGCGTCCTTCTTCGCCTGCTCCTTGGCCTCGCGATCCGCCTTGCGCTTGGCCAGCGCCTCCTCGTCGGCCTTCTTCTTCGCCTCCGCCTCCTCCTGGCGCTTGATCTCCTCGGGGCTCGGCCCGGAGGGCCCGCAGGCCGTGAAGAGGAAGGCGGTGGCGACGAGGGCGGCGAAGGGACGGAGCGTCATCGTTGCGACGGTGCCACGCGGATCGGCACTAGCGCAAGGGTCCGCCGAGGCGCGTCAGAGGCCGCCCTGACGACGCCCGCGCGCCCGCCTTGCGCGGCGCACAACCGCCCGCGGCCTTCCCCCGCCGGCCCGTCCGTGTCATCGTCAGGGGGACCCCGCGCGGTCGCCCCTGCTCGCGGAGATTCGCCCGCCAGGGGCCCCTGCGCCCGCGTCGAGCGGAGATCGAACTTTTCTCCGCCCGCTCGCCGACCCCGCCCCCACTAGCCCATGGACACGGTGAAGAGCACGCGCGAGCCGTCTCGCGCTCCCGACCCCGAGGGAGACCGCAGACTCATGGAGCTGGTGGCAGCCGACGATCCCAACGCCCAACGGACGCTCGTCCAGCGGCTCCTGCCGCGGGTCCGCCGCGCGACGCGGGCGCTCCTCCGCCACCGCGCCGACGCCGATGACGCGACCCAGCTCTGCCTCCTCGAGGTGCTCGGCAGCGCCCGCAACTTCCGCGGCAGCGGCTCGATCGAGGCCTGGTCCGATCGGATCACGATCCGGACGACGCTGCGTCAGGCCAAGCGCCAGCGCTCGCGCCTCCAGCGGATCGACGCGGGGACCGAGCCCGACGCGCTCTCCGGGGGCGTCGCCGCCGACGCCTCGCTGACCGCCGCCGACCTCCCGCGCGGCCTCGAGGAGTACCTCAGCGAGCTCTCCGACGCCCGCCGCGAGGCCCTCGTGCTCCGCCACGTCCTCGGCCACTCGATCGACGAGATCGCGGCGATCACCGAGGTCTCGCGCAACACGGTGAAGGATCGCCTGGTCACCGCGCGCCAGGAGCTGCGCAAGATGATCCGCCGCGACCACGTCCTCCACCCCCGCGCTCGACCGACGAGGAGGACGGCGTGAGCCGCGACGACGACGCGCGCTGGCAGGCGATCGCCGACGCAGAGGCGCTCGGCGAGCCGGTCTCCGCCGACGACGCGGCCTTCCGCCGCGAATACGAGGCGACCCACCCGGAGTGCGCCGAGGAGTCCGAGGCCTGGGGCGCGCTCCTCTCAGCCCTCGGGGCGCCGACCGCCGCCGACGACGATGACGACCTCTTCGAGGGGCGCGACGAGCTCGACGACGACGACGACCTCGCGGCGTCGATCGTCGCCGCATACCGCCGCGATCGCGGCGTCGACGCGACGGCTGCCCCTTCACCCAGCGAGACCGAAGAGACAGGTACACGGCCGGGGGCCGCGGTCGAGCTGCGCCCGCGCCCGCGCTGGCCGATGGTCGCGGCCGGCCTGGCGATCGCCGCCTCGCTCGCGCTCGTCGTTCTCTCGCGGACGGGCGGCGTCTCCTCCGAGGGGTACGCGCCCGCCGGGCCCAAGCAGGCGAGGGTCGAGGCGCCCGCGCCCGACGCGACGGCCCCCGACGAGCGGCCCGAGGCGCCGAAGGGCCCGGAGACGCCGGAGAACCCGTCGCCGCTCGCCGCCGACGAGGCCCTCATCGCCCTCACCTCGCCCGCCGGGGTCACGCTCGACGGCGCCCCGGCCTACGCTGGCGCGCTGCTCACCGAGGGCGCGACGATCACCAGCGACGCCGAGACCTGCCTGGTCTTTCAGTCACCCTTCGCCAGCGTCTGCCTGAGCCCGGGGAGCGAGGCCTCGCTGACGACCGCCAGCGGCGGCGACCGCAGCTTCACCCTGCGTCGCGGCGCCCTCGTGGCGACCCTCGACAAGCTCCCGATGGGCCACGCCTTCACCGTGCACACCGCCGACGGCGCGGCCGCGCGGGCGGTCGGCACCGTGTTCGCGGTCCGCGTCGCCGGCGACGCGCCGGACGTCGGCGTCATCGAGGGGGCGATCGAGGTCCGCCCGCGCCCCGAGGCCGCGCCACGCGGGCTAAGGGCCGGCGAGCACACGACCTTCGCCGACAGCGGCGCCCCGGCGCCGCTCCCCTCGGATCTCAGGACATGGTCTGAAAGACACATGGAGATGGCGGGCCTGTGGCGCGACCTCGACGGCGCCGCCCTCGTCAACCTCGCGGCGACCCCCGCGGAGCTCGCCATCGACGGCTACCCGCTGATCGACGGCGAGCTCGCGCTGATCGTCGGCCCAGGCGAGCACAGGCTCGAGATCGCCGGGGAGCGCGGCGCACGGACGACGACCCTCGCCGGCGACCCGGCGGCGCCGACGACGATGGGCGCCGCGGAGCTCCGCCCGCCGACCAGGCCGAAGGCGAGCCGCGTCGCGCCGCCGACCCAGGCCGACCCGTCGATCGCCGCGCTGCGCCAGCAGGCGAGCGACGCCCGCGCGAGCCGCTCGTGGCGGGCCGCCGCCGACGCCTACCGCGAGCTCCTCGACCGCTACCCGGCCCCGCCCGAGGCCCACAACGCCCGCGACCAGCTCGGCGAT
>JAGQIT010000241.1 GCA_020431135.1 Myxococcales bacterium
CGATCGTAGGCGGCACGCTTCTCCGTGTCCGAGAGCGTCTCGAAGGCCTCGGCGATCCGCGCGAAGACCTGCGCGGCGGGCTCCTTCAGGTCGCCGAGGCCGAGCCGCGCCAGCGCGTCCGGATGATATTTCTTGGCGGCCTTGAAGTAGGCCTTCTTGATCTGGGCCGCGTTCGCGTCCGCCTCGAGGCCGAGTGCGGAGTAGTGGTCGAGGTCGCCGAGCTGGCCGATCAGCTGCTCGATCTCCCCGCGCAGCGCCGCGCCCCGGTCGTCCGCCCGGTCGTCCCGGCGCTGCGCAAGGGCGCGGCGCTCCTCGTCCTTGATCGCGTCGCGCGCATGGAGCTCCTCCTCCGGCAGCTCGCGCGCGAGGGGCTGACGGCCGCGGGCGGCAACAACACGGCGACGGCGATGATCATGACGACGGCCGAGGCGCTCTCGCTGGCCGAGCTCGAGGAGCACCGCAACGTTCTCGAGGGCGTGTGGATGGCCCCCGTGGCCTGGCCGGACGCGGCAACCGAGGCCTTTGCCGCCGCGTACCGCACGCATGAGGGAGAGCCGCCCGGCGATCAGGCGCTCCTGGTCTTCCGCGCCTTCGCCCGCGCGTGGCAAGGCGGCGCCGGCGAGCCTTTCTCAGCGACCGTCGTCAGGGTACAAAGGGGTCGCATTGTCGCGCCGCCGGCAGAAGTCTCCCTCGAACCGGAGGGCTGAGCCGCCTCAGCGCGGCCGCCCGCCAGGCTACATCGTCCCTGGCGAGCGCGCTGTCGTCGAGCTCTTGCGGGGGTCTCCTGGGCGAATTCAACAGCTCGTGGTTCTCGAGGGGCGCGCGCCCTCCGAGATCGAGGCGCTCGCGGCCGCGGCCGCCGTCGAGATCCGCCGCGTCGACGCGCTGGGCCTCGCGGACATCTGTTCACCGGCGCTCGCCCGCGGCGTCGTCGCGGTCGCCACACCGCCGGCCGAGCACACGATTGAGGCGCTGATCGAGGGCGAAGCGGAGGGCGGACGCAGGGTCCTCGTCGC
Source organism: Myxococcales bacterium (assembly GCA_020431135.1). GTDB lineage: Bacteria > Myxococcota_A > Polyangia > Nannocystales > Nannocystaceae > JADJRG01. The sequence continues at coordinate 1,017 of JAGQIT010000241.1, forward strand.
TCTGGACGGCGTTCAAGATCCCCACAACCTCGGCGCGATCCTGCGGAGCGCGGAGTTCTTCGGCGCGGCAGGTGCGTTCTGGCCGCGCGATCGCGCGGCGGGGGTCACTCCGGTCGCGGTCCGCACGTCGGCGGGGGCGACTGAGCGGCTCCCGCTCGCTCGGGTGACCAACCTGGCGAGAGCGCTCGAACTGGCCAAAGACGCCGGTTATTGGGTGATCGGCACCGTGGTCGACGATGGCCGCTCGCTCCGCGAGATCTGCGCGCAGGGCCTCCCTGAGCGCCTCGTCGTCGTTCTCGGCAGCGAGGAGAAGGGCATTCGGCGGCTTACGCGCGAGCGCTGCGACTTCCTTGCGACGATCCCGCGGAGCGGCGAGATCGGCTCGCTCAACGTGTCTGCCGCAGGCGCGGTCTGCCTCGCGTTTTTGTCCCGATAGGTGGACATGCACGCGCGTCGAGGCGCGCCGACGCCCCGCTCGCTGCCGGACCCCCCGCGATCGTCGAGTCCGGAAATTTCGGCGATGCGGCCACTGCGACCTGGATTCAATCGCCAATCTTGGCGACCATGTGACTCTCCAGGCCGGCCGATCCCAGGGGGGAGTGTAGGTCCTGGGTGTAGATCACTCTCCCGAGGCTCCTATGTCCGAACTTCGCTCTGCTCTCGTTCAGTACCTGCGCGCCCCCGATGATTCCTCGCGACGCTCGGAGCTTGAGAGTGCTGTCGGCGACATCGACCTCGTCACCGCGCGCGCTGACGCCAAGAAGGACCCCGCGTCCATCGAGGCGGCGGCCGCGGTGCTCGGTCGACTGGTGATCGACGACGCAAGCGTCGACGAGCTCGTCGACGCCGCCAAGCACTCCGCCCAGCGAGCGCCCCGAAACAACACCGGGAATGACATCGCGCTCCTCGCCGGGCTCGTGGTGTGGAAGGTCGGTGAGAAACCCGATCTCGCCGAGCCCTTCTTCCGCCGGATCCGCCGCTCCGAGCCGGCCAACCCGGATGTCCTCGAGTTCTATCGGCAGGTGTTCTCGTCCGACAAGGACGCGAGCCAGCTGATGCAGGTCTTCGTCCAGGCGCGTCGCTCGCTGAAGAAGACCGACCCCGAGCGGCGCTTCGAGCTGGCGATCGAGATGGCCGATCTGGCTGAGCACAAGCTCGGCAGCGTCGATCGTGCGATCGAGGTCTGGCGCTCCGTTCTCCGCGAGGACGGCCACGACGATCGGGCGGTCCAGGCGCTCCAGCGCCTCTACCGTGAGGGCCAGAAGTGGACCGCGCTCGTCGAGCTCCTCAAGGAGGACTACGACCGGATCCCGAGCGAGGACGACGACGGGCGGATCACCAAGCTCCTCGAGATCGCGGCGCTCTACCGCGACCAGCTCCGCCTCGACGCGATGGCCCTCGCGACGCTCCAGCGGATCCTCGACATCGACCCGCACCACGCGGCGACGATCCAGGCGCTGGCCGAGACGTACGGCAGCTCCGGGCGCTGGAACGATCTGCTCGGCGTCTACACGCGCCTCATCGACGCGTGTCGCGAGGCCGGCGACGGCGAGCGGCAGATCGAGTACCTGCTCAAGGTCGCCGAGGTCTGGATCGACAACATCGGCACGCCGCAGCGCGGCCTCGAGCCGCTCAATGAGGTCCTCGCCGTCGAGCCCGCGAACCCGAAGGCGCGCCAGCTGATCGCCAAGATCTACGAGCAAAGCGGCGACTGGCGCGGCCTCATCGAGCTCAAGCGCGAGGCCATCCCCGCGTGCGAGCCGGCGGACGCCGCGGCCCTGCGCACTGACATCGCCCGCCTCCTCGACGACAAGCTCGGCGAGCGCGACGAGGCGATCGCCATGTGGCACGAGATCCTCGAGATCCACGGCGAGGTGCCGGCGGCGCTCGACGCCCTGGCGACGATGCAAGAGAGCGAGGGCTCCTGGGAGCAGGGCGCCGCGCTGCGCGAGCGTCAGATCGCGGCGACCAAGGATCCGGCGGCGGCGATCGAGCTCCTCCTGCGCTTGGCCTCGGTCCGGCGCATGCGCCTCGACGACGAGGAGGCCGCGCTGCAGGCCTTCCACAAGGTCCTCGAGCTCCAGCCCGGGCACCCGATCGCGATGGAGTCGCTGCGCGACGCCTACATCATCGGCGAGCGCTGGGACGACCTCATCGCCCTCTACGGCAGCCAGAACCGCCTCAGCGACGTCGTCGAGCTCCTCTACGTCGCCGCGGACACCCTCGAGCTCGAGCCGCGGGTCGCCCTGCTGCGCAAGATCGTCAACCTCTGCCGCGATCGCCTGTCGCAGCCCGAGCGCGGACTGCGGGCGCTCGAGCGGATGATGGAGCTGCAGCCGGACAACCTCCAGGTCGCCCGTGAGCTCCTGCCGATCTACCGCGAGAAGGGCTCGTGGGAGCAGCTCATCGCCACCTACGAGATCCTCCTCGAGGCTGCCGACAACGACGACGATCGCCTCGAGCTGATCGCCGGTATCCGCGACGTCGCCCTGCACAACCTCGGCTCGGCGTCGAAGGCCCTGCACTGGGCGGCGCGCGCCTACGCGATCCGTCCGTCGGATGAGATCCTCCGCTCCAGCCTCGAGAGCGCGGCGGAGCGCGCCGACGAGTGGGACGAGCTGATCATCCGCTTCGAGACGCGGATCGCCAGCCCCGACTGCGACAACGCCGAGCGCCTCGAGCTCCTCGACAAGCTCGCGGAGATCGCCCGCGAGAAGCTGCAGAGCGACGAGACGGCGCAGCGCTACCTGCGGAAGATCGTCGACATCGATCCGAAGAACGAGGCCGCGCTCGCGGCCCTCGAGGAGATCTATGGCGCCGCGGAGCGCTGGGAGGAGCTCGTCTTCGTCCTTCAGAAGCGCCTCGACATCACCGGCGAGGGCGGCCGCCTCGAGCTCCTGCGTCGGATCGCCACGCTCCAGGAGGAGCAGGTCAACGATCTCGACGGCGCCGTGGCGACCTACGAGGCGATCCACGCGATGCGGCCGAGCGACCTCGAGGTCATCGACAGCCTCGCTCGCCTCCACCGATCGCGCAGCGCCTGGTCTGACCTCGCGGACACGTTGCAGCGGCGCCTCGAGCTGATGGACGGCAGCGCCGAGCAGGTCGACGTGCTCTTCGAGCTCTCGCAGATCCAGGCGATGCATCTCCGGCAGTCGGAGGCCGCGGTCGGCGGCTTCATGACGATCCTCGATCTCGATCCGGATCACCTGCCGACGATCGACGCCCTCGAGACCCTGCGGCGCTCGGATCCGTCGGTGTCGCTGATGGTCATGCGCGGCCTCCTGCCGTACTACCGGAGCATCGGCGACCGCTACCGCGAGGCCCAGGCGCTCGAGGTCATCATCGACGCGGAGCCCGACCTCAGCAGCCGGCGCACCCAGCTCGAGGACCTGGCGACCATCTACGATCAGATGGGGGACGAGCGGAAGGGCGACGCCCTCCGCGTCCGCCTCCAGCTCGTCGCCCTCGACCCGCCGGAGAAGGACGTCCGCGACGCGATGGTCCAGTCGGCGCGTGAGCTCGAGCAGCTCCCGGTCGTCGCCGAGTCCTACGGCAAGGCGATCGCCTTCCTCACCGATCAGATCAACCAGGCGGAGCACGCGGGGCAGTCGGCGAGCGAGAAGATCGAGCTGCGCCGTCAGATCCGTAACGAGCTGGCGGTGCTCCTCCGCGACGAGCTCGATCGCCCCGAGGACGCCGAGAAGGTCTTCCTGTCGATCCTCAACAACGACGAGACCAACCAGGACGCCTACGACGCGCTCAACGAGCTGCTCCGGGCGCGCGGCGCCCACGAGGAGCTGATGAGGCTCTACCGCCGCCGGGTCGACGTCATCTTCGACACCGAGGAGCAGAAGGTGCTCCTCGATCGGATCATCAAGATCGCCCGACATGTCCTTGAGGACAACAAGACGGCGATCCGCACGGCCGAGGAACTCCTCGATCTGGTCCCCGAGGATCTGCCGACGATGGAGCTCCTCGCCCAGATGTACGAGGAGTCGACCGAGATGGACCACCACTACGCGCTCGAGGAGCTCCTCGGCCGCTGGGGTGAGCTGGTCGAGAGCGACGAGAAGCGCCACGAGATCGCCTGCCGTCGCGCGGCGCTGCGGATGGAGCGGCTGAACGACGCCTTCGGCGCGGTCGACCTCCTCGGCACCGTCCTCGCCGAGGACCCGGGCAGCCTCAAGGCGCGTCAGCTCCTCGAGATGCTCCTCGACGAGAACGACGTGAAGCTCCAGGTCGCGTCGCTCCTCGAGCCGATCTACGTCGCCCTCCACGATCACCGCTCGCGGATCCGGATCCTCCAGGTCCGCCGCGAGAAGGCCGAGGAGCTCGGCTCGATCGACGAGGCGACGGCGCACCTCCTGCAGATCGCGAGGATCCAGGAGAACGAGCTCGTCGATCCCGAGGCCGCGTTCATCTCGCTGTCGGAGGCCTACAAGATCGATCCGCGCCGTCAGGACATCCGCGGCGAGCTCCAGCGCCTCGGCCTCGAGCTCGGGCGCCTCGAGGAGCTGGTCGCGGTCTGGCGTCACGCGCTGACCAAGATCGAGGATCGCACCCTCAAGTCAGACCTGCTCCTTCGGGCAGGCGCGCTCCTCGACGATCACATCCGCGACATCGACCAGGCGCGCGAGGTCTACAGCGAGCTCCTCGCGGTCGACCCGGACTTCGAGACCGCGAAGAAGGCGTCGACGGCCCTGGTCCGCCTCCACGACGAGGCCGGTGATGAGCTGGCGCTGGTCGGTGCGCTGCGTGATCACCTGCGCTTCGCCGAGGGCGATGAGCAGCAGATCAAGATCAACCTCCGCGTCGCGGATCTCCAGGAGCGGCTCGGCGAGCCGCGGGCGGCGACCGAGTCGTACTACGCGGTCCTCGACCTCAACCCGGAGAACGTCGACGCGGCCGACGCCCTCGAGCGGATCTTCGTCGGCCTCGAGGACTGGGACGCGCTTTGCGAGGTCCTTCGCCAGCGCGTGATGGTCACGGACGATCCCTTCGAGCAGAGCCGCCTGTGGCGCAAGGTCGGCGAGATCCAGCGCGATCACGCCGGCAACCCGCACCGCGCGGTGGAGGCGTTCCAGTGGATCGTCGACATCCGCCCGAGCGACAGCGACTACGCCTTCGCCCTCGAGGCGATCGTCGGGATCAAGATGCAGCTCGAGGAGTGGGCCGACGTCGAGGAGGGGCTGCGGCGCCTCATCGAGGTCCACGAGGACGACGACAAGGTCAAGGCGGAGCTGCTCACGCGGACCGCGGCGATCGTCGGCGATAAGCTCGAGCGGCACTTTGAGGCGCTCGAGCTCCTCGCGCGGGCGCTCGGCGCCAACCCGCTCGACGACAACGCCCGCGAGCGGACGGTCGCCTACCTCGATCGCGAGGAGACCCAGGACGAGGCCGCGCGGATCCTGATGCCGATCTACGAGGCCGAGCACAACTGGGAGGCGCTCCTCGATCTCGAGGAGCGGCAGGCCCGGCGCATGGACGTCGGCACCGAGCGCACCCAGGCGCTGATGAAGGTCGCGCAGAGCTACGAGTCGCGCCTCCTCGATCCCTTGAAGGCGTTCCGGATCCTCTGCGGTCTCCTCCTCGAGGCCTCGGAGCAGCCGGCCTTCTCGACGATCCTCAACGAGGTCACGCGCCTCGGGTCGGATCCCGATCTCAGCGACGATCTCCTCCAGACGTACCTCGACGCCGCCGATCGGATCGCCGACTCGGAGCGCCTGCTCGCCGTCCTGCGCATGGCCGGTGAGGTCGCCCTCGTCCGCCTCGAGCGTCACGAGCCGGCGCGCGTCGCCTACGAGCGGGTCCTCGAGCTCGCGCCGGACGACGCCCGGGCCTTCGACTCGCTCGAGCACATCTACCTGATGGAGAACGATCAGGAGGCGCTCGCGCGGCTCCTCCTCGCCCGGGCCGAGCAGAGCCAAGGCGACCAGCGCGACGACTACCTGATCCGCGCCGCCGAGCTCTACGTCGGCGAGCTCCAACGGGAGGTCGAGGCGATCGACGCCTACGAGCTCCTCAGCCCCGAGGGTCTGGAGCGGCCGCGGGTCCAGGCCGCGCTCGAGCCGCTCTACGAGAGCACGGAGCGCTACCACGAGCTCGCCGGCTTCCTCGAGAGGAAGATCGAGCGCCTCGGCGGCGACGCCGTCGTCGACGTCCACCTCCGCCTCAGCGGCCTCTACCGCGAGCAGCTCCTCAACCCTGAGGAGGGCCTGCGCCACGTCGTCGCCGCCCTGCGCCTCGATCCGAACCGGGTCCTTGGGGCAGGTGTGCTCGACTCGTACGTCGCCGACGAGGACATCCGCTACCAGGTGATCGAGCTCCTCGAGCCGGCGTTCACCGACATCCAGGACTGGCCGCGCCTGATCCAGATCCAGGAGCTCCGCCTCGCGCGGGCGATGGACGTCTTCGAGCGGGTCGCGATCCTGATGAAGATCGCCGAGCTCCAGGAGGCGAAGCTGATGGAGCCGGAGCGGGCCTACGAGACCTACGCCCGGGTCTTCAAGGAGCAGCCGGAGAACAGGGAGGCGCGGGAGAACCTCCTCCGCCTGGCGAACATCCTCGCGCGGGTCGAGGACTACGCCGAGCTGATCACGGACTTCGTCAACGGCGACGGCGCCGGCGACGATCGCGACGACATCCTCGCGATCGTCCGCGAGGCGGCGGAGCTGTGGGCGAGCCTCGCTCAGCACGCGCGCGCCGTGCCGCTCTACGAGCGCCTCCTCGAGGCGCGCCCGGACGACACCACCGTCTTCCAGGCCCTCGAGAGCGTGCTGACCCACGCGGAGATGTGGGATCGGCTGATGGACGCCTACTGGGCGGAGGCCGACCGCAGCTTCGACGAGCAGCACCAGGTCGAGATCCTGATGCGCCTCGCCGAGCTCGCCCTCGGGATCATCGTCGACGACGAGTCGGCGGCCCGCGCCTACCGGCGGGTCCTCGAGATCGAGCCCGACAGCGAGATGGCGCGCAGCAGCCTCGAGCGGATCTTCGAGCGCACCGAGCAGTGGGAGCTGCTCATCGAGCTCCTCCGCGATCGCCTCGAGCGGACGGTCGACGGCCAGATGCGCGAGGCTGTGCTCCTGCGGATCGGCGAGCTCCAGAACGAGAAGCTCGACGAGCCCGACGCGGCCATCGACACGATGGAGCGGCTCTTCGCCGAGATCCCCGGCGATCAGAACGCGATCGCCTTCCTCGAGAGCCTCGCGGATCGCCGCGAGTACCAGCGCGAGCGGATCTTCGCGATCCTCCGCCCGCTCTACGAGGAGGCCGGCGACACGATGCGGATCATCTCGGTCGACGAGTGGCAGCTCTCGGTGACGGAGGATCCCTTCACCCGCCACGAGATCTACCGCGAGATCGCGACGCTCCTCGAGCGGATGGGCGGCGAGGCGGTGGGCCACGCCCTCCAGGTGCTCCTGCGGGCGCTCCAGGAGCCGGGCCCCGACGGCTCGCTGGAGGGTCTCGACGCCGAGGTCTTCCGCCTCGGTGAGGAACTCCACGCGATGGAGCACGTCGTCGCGGCGCTCATCGAGGCGGCCCGCTGCGACGCCCTCGTCGACGAGCGCCGCCGGCGGATCGACCTGCTGATCAAGGCGGCGCGCTACCAGCTCGCCAACAACTACCTCCACGAGTCGGTCGACAGCCTCCACGAGGCCCTCGGCATCGACGAGGAGAACGCGGTCGCCCTCGAGCTCCTCGACCAGGGGCTGCTGATGCTCAACAACTTCGATGAGCTGAAGGCTGTCCTAGAGCGCAGGATCGAGATCACCAGCGACGGCACGGCGCGCGTCGATCTCCTCCGTCGGCTTGCGACTCTCCTCGAGGACACGCTCGCCAACCCGGAGGCGGCGGAGCAGGCCTGGCGCCGGCTCACCGACATCGAGCCCTCGGACAACGAGGCGCTCCAGCGCCTGCGCCGGCTCTATCAGGCGAGCGGATCGAGCAGCGAGCTCATCGAGGTGCTCGATCGCCTGATCGAGAACAGCCAGGACGCGGACGAGCGCCGCACCCTGCGGATGGATCTCGCGACGATCCACCGCGAGCTGATGAACGACCGCGACGCCGAGATCGACGTCCTGCGCTCCCTCCTGATGGAGGAGCCGAGCGACGAGGAGGCCCTCGACACGCTCGCCAAGGCGCTGGTCGCCGAGAAGCGCTACGGCGAGGCGGCGGACGTCGTCCTCGATCGCGCCGCGATGACCGGCGACGAGATCGCCAAGGCCGACCTCCTCCTCGACGTCGCCCGCCTCTACGCGGGGGCGATGGAGGATCCCTTCGGCGCCCTCGGTCACTACGAGTCGGTGCTCCAGCTCGTCCCGAGCAACGACGGGGCGCTGGGGGATCTGGTCAGCCTGGCGACGCAGCAGGACTACTGCGAGGCCGCCTCGAGCCTGGTGCTCCCGCGTCTCAGCGATCAGCGGATGTGGCAGGAGCTGGCGAACGTCTACGCGGCGCGGGCCAAGTTCCTCAGCGATCCCTTCATGATCGCCGAGGCGCTGCGCAACCTGGTGAAGATCCGCCAGGAGCGCCTGGGTGACCTCGGGGGGGCCCTGAGCGCCGCCTACGAGCTGATGGACAAGGTCCCGGCGGACGAGCTCCGACCGGTGCTCGAGACGGCGGCGCGCCTCTCGGTCCATCTCGATCAGGCGGATGAGCACGTCGACCACCTCGGTCAGCGGGCGCAGAACCCGGACGTCGACCCGGCGTCGCGGGTCCAGATGGCGCAGGCGGCGGCTGAGATCGCCGAGGAGATCCTCGGCGACAAGGCCCGCGCGGTCGCTCTCCTCGCGCCGCTGATCGACGCGGAGATCGGCGACGTCGGCCTCTGCCGCAACGTCGAGCGCCTCGCCCGGTCGTCGGGCAACAAGGAGCTCCTCGCGCGCAGCCTCCGTGAGTCGGCGCGCCTGGCCCAAGGGGAAGATGGGCACGCCGACGTGCTCGTCCGCCTCGCCGACGCGGAGCTCGACATCAACGACGTCGAGCGGGCGATCGACTCCTACCGCGAGGCCCTCGACATCCACCCGGGCTTCGCCGGGGCGGTCGCCGGGCTCGAGCGGATCCTCGAGAACCACCAGCGCGAGGGCGCGACGCCGCCCGACGCTGTCTTCGAGGCCCTCGAGCGCGCCTACCAGGACGCCGGCAACCAGCCGGGGATGGCGCGGATCGTCCGCATGCGCCTCGAGAGCGCCGAAGGTGAGGACTTCCTGCGGATGCTCGAGCACCTCGGCCGTCTCTACGAGGACGGCGGCGGCACCCGCGAGGAGGCGCTCGACGCCTGGGGCAACCTCCTGCTCCGCGACGCGGAGTCGACGGTGGCGCTCGAGCGGACGGTGTCCCTCGCCGCTGACCGGGCGCTGCTCGGGCGGGCGATCCACTTCATGGCCGCGGCGATCGACCGCGCCCGTGAGGAGGGCCGCGGCTGCACCGCGCTCTGCCTGGCGACGACGAGGATCCTCCTCGACGACATCCACGACCCGCGCACCGCTCAGAAGGCGCTCGCTCCGGTTCTCGACGAGAACCCCGAGCACCCCGAGGCGCTCGCGCTCCTCGTCGAGGCCGGCCGTAACGCCGGCGACCTCGAGGTTCTCCACGACGCCTTGACCCGCTACGCGAAGGTCCTGATCTCCCCCGAGGAGGCCGCGCCGCTGTGGCGCGAGGCCGCCGACGTCGCCTCGCGTCAGGGCGACATGGAGAAGATGAAGCAGGACATCGAGAACCTCCTCGAGATCGACGAGGAGGACGACGACGCCTGGCAGAAGTACCTCGAGGTCCTGATGGGCCTGACGGACTACGACGGCCTCGCCGACGCGCTGGGTCGCCGGGTGATGATCACCTCCGACGAGGAGGAGCGCCACCAGCTCCGCCACTACCTCGCGCGGCTCCTGGTCGACTACCTCGACCGGCTCGACGAGGGCATCAACATCTATCACGACATGCTCGGGGCGCGCCCCGACGACGTGACGGTGATGGCGGAGCTCGAGGCGCTGCTGCGGCGGATCGGCCGCTGGCCGGACGTCCGCGACATCATCGAGCGCCGCCTCGAGTACATCGAGGGCGACGAGCGGATCGCCGCCCTCGAGGAGCTGGCGCAGGTCGTCGAGGAGCGGCTCGGTGACGACGTCGAGGCCGTCGAGATCCACCATCGGATCCTCGCCGCCGCGCCTGACCATCCGGCCAGCCTCGAGGCGCTCGATCGGCTCCTCACTCGCGGCGCCCGCTGGAGCGAGCTCGCGGAGCTCCTCGAGCGCCGCCTCGACGTCCTCCGCGAGGCGGGCGCGCCGGAGTCCCTCGACCTCGCCCTCCAGCTCGGGCAGCTCTACGCCAACGAGCTCGGCGACGCGATGCGGGCGCAGGGGATCCTCGTGGAGCTCCTCGAGGCCGACAACAACAACGTCCCCGCGCTCCTCGCCCTCGCTTCGGTCTACGACGCGCAGGGGGAAGAGGAGGCGATGATGCAGATCCTCGAGCACGCCGCGAACCTCCAGCCGGAGGGGGAGCTCGGCTCGAAGCTGCAGCTTCGCCTGGCGAAGATCACCGACAACATGGAGCACCGCCGCGAGCACCTCGAGGCCGCGCTCCACTACGATCCCGCCAACCTCGAGGCCGCCGAGCTGCTCCTAGAGCTCAGCCGCGACGAGGAGTACTGGGAGCAGGTCGCCTACCTCCTGGCGCTCATCTCGAGCCAGACGGAGGATCCGACGGCCCGCCGGCGGATGGACATCGAGCGCGTCGACATCCTCATGCAGCACGTCGGCGCCCTCGACGAGGCCCTCGAGGCGCTCGCGCCGATCTACGAGGAGGTCCAGGACGACATGGAGGTCAACCGCCGGATCGCCGACGCCCTCTACCTCAGCGGGCGCTACGACGAGGCGGTCGGCATGTACACCTGGCTCGTCGAGGTCTCCGGCGCCGAGAACAAGCGCTCCAAGGAGCACGCGCACTTCCTCACCCGCCTGTCGCGCGTCGAGCTCGCCGGCGGGATCTCGGACGAGGCGATCGAGCGCCTGCGCGACTCCTACCGGATCGACACGACCAACGCGGAGACGCTGATCACCCTCAGCGACGTCTACGCGGCGATCGAGCAGTGGAGCGACGCCCTGAAGATCGCCCGGGCGATGCTCCTCCAGAACGTCGACCAGTCGGGGCTCGTGCGGCGCGGTGACATCTACGTCCGCCTCGCCAACGCGCACCTCGGGCTCGACGAGGCCTCGAAGGCGCTGTCGATGCTCCGCCGCGGCGCGGAGGAGGATCCGGAGCACCCGGACATCCAGGGGATGATCGCCGAGCTCCAGAACCGCTAGTCGGGCGCGGGTCGACGACCCGCGAGCGCGAGCCCTGCCTCCATGGAGGCGGGGCTCTCGCGTTCTCGGGGGTCGCGGCAGGTTGAGAGAAGGACATGCTCTTTAGACCATGTCGTTCGCGGAGTCGTCGCTGGCCACCTCGACTCTTGTCAGGATGCCGTCATGGGGGGAGAGACGGGCGGTCCCGCGGAGCGTCGAGCTGCGGGGTGAGGCGGGAGTCCCTAGACCCGTCAGGGAGCGAGGCTCCTCGCACCGCTGAGGCGAGTAGAGACTCTCGACGCGGGGTGGCCCGGGGCGAATGCGACGCTGGGTGGAGGCTCGTGAGCGCCGCCCTGACGGCGCCTGCGGGGAGAGCGGCCGCCACCGCCGCAGCGCGCCTCCGGCTCATCCTGGACCTTCGGGGAGACCGGGGAGAGCGCGAGAACGCGACCACTCGAGGTCCGCTCCTGGGCGCGGGCACCCCCGAGAACGCGAAGAGCGGGGAGCCTCAGGCCCCCCGCTCGGGAAGTGGGCAGCGTCGCCGCGCCCCTACTTGTTGTTGCCGACCTCGAGCTTCTCGCCGCGACCGACCTTGGCGGCGGCCTCGGGCGACAAGCAGTTGTCGTCGACCTGGTTGTTGCAGTCGTCGTCCTTGCCGTTGCAGACCTCGGGCGACTCCTTGATGTTCTGGACGCACTGGATGCTGCCGCCGGTGCACTTCATGACGCCCTCAGCGCAGACGCCCGGCTTGCCGGTGCTGCACGCCTGACCCTCGCCGGCGAAGTTGCCCTCGTCGATCTCGCCGTCGCAGTCGTTGTCGATGCCGTCACAGACCTCGGGGCTCGACGGCGGCGGCGGGGCGTCGCACTCCGCCTTGGCGCCGTCCTTCGAGCAGTGCCAGACGCCCTGGGTCTTGCACGAGCCGACGCCGATGAAGCAGATGGCGCCGTCGCGCTCGAAGTCGTTGTCGACGATCCCGTCGCAGTCGTCGTCCTGGCGGTTGCAGGACTCGTCCTTCGGCAGGATCTGCGACTCGCAGGCCCCCCAGCGGGCGTTGTCGCCGCAGGTGTGGCTGCCCTGCTTGCAGATGCCGCGGCCGGCGGTGTTGTCGGGGCCGTCGTAGCAGGGCTCGACGGCGCCGGGCTTGCACTGCGCCGGCTTGCCGGAGCCGGCGTTCTCGAGCTCCTCGAGGAGGCGCTGCTTCTCGAGGTTCTGATCCGTGTTTGCACAGGCGCCGATGGCCCCGCCGATCATCAGGCCAGCGGCCAGGGTCAAGACCAGACCGAGGCCCCGGCGTTGCCGTCTGCTGACGTTATGGATGGGCTCTGCAGGGGTTCCCATGGCCGAGAGCATACACCGCTTGATATATACTCCGCGAACTTCGTGTCGCTCCTCGGCAAAGCCTACCTCTCGGTGACGCTCGGGCTCTTTGTCGTCGGGCTTTTGTGGGCGTCCCTGACGATGCAGGAGAACGCCGCCTGGGTAGAGGTCGTGCTCTGGGCGCCGAGCGCTGACTTTGTGGAGCCCTTCATTCGCCGGCGGTATGAGGTCAACGTTGCCGGGCTGATGGCGGGCTGGGCGGTCGCTGGGGCGCTCATGGCGTTCTACGCGATCCGCATCCCCTTCAAGATCCGCGAGGCGGCGATCGCGCAGAGGCGCGTCCGCGAGCTTGAGCGCGAGGTCTTGGCCCTCCGGACGCTGCCTTTGCGGCAGCGCGAGGAGGACGAGATCCTCGCCGCCGAGGCCCACATCGAGGCCGGCTCGAAGAAGGTGATGATCGAGAAGATCGCGCTCGACCGCCAAGCGAGCGGCGGGCGCGGGAGAGCCCCATGAGCTACGTCCTCGTCGCCCTCCTCGGGATCGCCCTTGGGCTCGGGATCGCCTGGTGGCGGCTGGCCCCGCAGCGCCGCGCGCTCGAGGGCCTGACCCGGCGCTCGCACGTGCTCTACGAGGTCGCCGAGGGGGACCTCGACAACGTCGCCCGCGAGCTCGAAGGGATCGCCGAGGCGGAGCCCGGCGATCCGACCGTCTTCCTCGCGCTCGCTGCCCTCGATCGCCGACGCGGGAGGATCGAGCGGGCGAAGGCGATCCACCGCACGGTCCTCGCCTCCGCGGATCTCCCCGCCGAGTCGCGGGTGGCCGCGCTCGTCGGGCTCGGCCGCGACCTCCTCGCCCAGGGCAACGAGGAGGCGGCCGTCGGCGCGCTGTCGCGGGCGATCTCCCTCGCGCCGCGATCGGTGGCGACCCTCGAGACCCTCGCCCGCGCCCTCGAGCAGGCGGGCGCCTGGGAGCGGGCGGCCGCGGCCTGGGAGCGCCACGAGAAGCTCGTCGAGGGCCGGCGCCGCCGCGACAGTCGGATCGGCCGCGG
>JAGQIT010001528.1 GCA_020431135.1 Myxococcales bacterium
ATCGTCGGCCTGCTCGTCGCGGGCGGCCTGGATCGCGATCCCGGTGATCGCCCCGGCGGAGGCGGCGAGGGCCGCGACGGTCACCCAGAAGTACCACTTCTTGATGATCCGCTCCTTGGGCTTGGGGGGCTTGGGCTTGGGCTTGGGCTCGTCGACCTTGGGCTGGAGGGCGGCGAGGCGCTCGGCCCGGTCCTTGTCGAGCTCGTCGCGGTGGGTCGACGCCGGCTCGTCGGCGACGGTCCCGCGCGAGCGCTCCTCGAGGTCGGCGATCCTCGACTCGGCGGCGGCGCGCCCGGAGTCGTCGTCCTCGGGGAGGGCGTCGCGGTGGCCCTCCCAGGCGGCGATCGCCCCCGCATAGTCGCCGCGGGCCTCGTGGACCGCGGCCTCCTTCGCCCAGTTTGCGGCGCTCGGATCGGCCTCTCGGGCGCTGACGGCGAGCTCGCGGGCGCTGGTGAGGTCGCCGCTCTCGAGCGCCGCGTCGACGTTCGCCGGCGCGGCGGCCCCCGACGGCGCGGCCGCGAGTACCGGGCGCGGACCGAGGGCGAGCCCGAGGCTGAGGCCGCTGACGAGCGCGCACAGCCCGAGCCCCTGGAGCGCGCGACGGGGCGCCGAGCTTCGGCTCAAACGGGGCGCCCGGGCGGGCTGCGGTCCTGCGGTCGCGGGCATCGCCGGATCTCGGGGGCGGAGGATAACACCTTCATGGCGGCGTCGCGCCCTTTGACGCGGCAGATGCGCTGAGCACGCGTCGAGCCTCCACCGGGCCGGGGTCGCCTCGTACGCCGGCTTTGGGCCCACCTGCGGCCTCGCGCGGCGATCGACGGCGCGGGAGGATTGCGCCGACGAGGCGCGGCGGATCGGACCGGGCTGCGTCTCTCGGCGACGGCTAGTCCTCGGCGACGTAGGCGTCGACCTCGATCTCGACGACGAGCGCGGGGTCGACGAGGCGCTGGACCTCGACGCAGGTGGCGACCGGGTCGATCGCCTGGAAGGCCTCGCGGTGGGCGGCCGCGAATTCGCCGAAGCGATCGATGTCCGTGACGAACGCGCGGGTCCGGACGACGTCGCCGAGGGACGCCCCGCAGGCGGCGAGCGCCCGGGCGATCTTCGCGAGGACGAAGGCGGTCTGTCCGGCCATGTCGCCCGCGGCGACCGGCTCCCCGGCGTCGTCGACCGCGGTGGTCCCGGCGACCAGGACCCACGGGCCGACCCGCGTCGCCCGACAGTAGGCGACCGCGCGCTCCCAGGGGGCGCCGCTGTAGACGTTGAGGCGGCCGCCGAGCTCCCGTCGATGCATCGATCCTCCTGCCCCGCGGGGCGTCGCTCCGAGGAGCCGCCGCACGATAGCGGTCGCGGGGGATCCTCAGCAACGGCGACCGGGGCCGCGACCGCTCCTGCGCGCGCCAAGCAGGTAGGATCGAGGCGCAGCGATGTCCCTCGTCATCGATCTCTTCGACCCCGCCGCCGGCGACTACGCCTACCTCAACGCCGTCGACGTCGACGCAGCCGGCTTCGAGTCGTACCGCCGCGCGGTCTGGGGCTCGGAGGCGCTGCGTCGCCGCGGCCTCCGCCTGCTCCCGCGGCTGCGCGAGCGCGACCTCTTCGTCTACCCGCACGAGCTCGACGCCTTCGCTGCGGAGTGCGCGGCGATCCGCGGCGACGCCGAGGCGATCGCCGCCGAGCTCGGCGACGCTGCGTTCGCCGAGCGCCTGCGCGAGTACACGGCGCGCTTCCTCGGCGTCGTCGCGCTCGCGCGGGAGCGGGGCGCCGGCGTTTGTATTAGCTAGGAGGCCCCCATCGATCCCGATCACGCCGCCGGCGATCAGCGCGGTGATCAGCGCGCTGATCAGGGCACACCGGACCGCTGCCACGCGCCGCTCGGGGCGGCGCGGAGCTGCTCTCCGCGCGAGGTCGACGCGGCGGCGGGACGCGAGCCCCGGAGGCGCGCGAGCTCGCGGATGAACTCCGCGGCCGCGGCCTCGACGGGGCTGAGGTCGCTGCCGGAGGTCGCGCCCCGCTCGCGCAGCGATCGCTCCAGCGACGCCGCTGCGCGCGCGAGGCGGACGGCGCCGACGTTCGCGGCGATCC
>JAGQIT010000242.1 GCA_020431135.1 Myxococcales bacterium
CGCCCCGAGGTCCGCGCCCTCGCCAAGCTCCTCGCCGGGCCCGAGGCGGCGGCGCTGCGCCAGGCGAAGGCGCGCACGCTCACCGCCCGCAGCGACGTGCCCCTTCCGCCAGGTGACGAGCTGTTGGCGGCCTTCGCCGAGCAGGCAGAGGTCGCGACGCCGATGCCGACGGCGCCGGCGATGCGCGCGACCTGGGAGCCGGCGAACCGGGCGATCAAGGCGTTCCTCCGCGGCGAGCTCGACGCGGCGGCGGCCACCGAGGGCGCGCGCAAGCGCTTCGACGACGTCCGCCGTCCGCCGCCGCCGCCCGCGAACCCGACGCCGCTGCTCGTCGTCGTGGGGATCGGGCTCCTCTACCTCGCCTACTCGATGGTCCGCGCCGCCCGAAGCGGCGAGCTGCGCTCGAACCTCAAGCGCTCGCTGCCGGCCTACCGCTACATCACCCACGCCGTGATCACCGTCGGCCTCCTGGTCATCGTCCCGTTGGTGGTCGGCGCCGCGACGTCGCTGTGGGCCGGGCGCCCCGAGACCGGGCACTACGTCGGCCTCGCCAACTTCGTCGACATCCTGACCGCGCGCGGCGGGCCGCTGCTGGCGACCGGCTCGTTCTACCTCGTCCTCCTGGTCACGCTCCTGTGGACGATCTCGAACGTCGTCATGCACCTGGCGCTCGGGGTCTCGCTCGGGCTCATCCTGTCGCGGCCGACGATGAAGCTGCGCGGCCTCTACCGCGTGCTCCTGATCATCCCCTGGGCGGTCCCCAACTACGTCACCGCGCTGTCGTGGAAGGGCATGTTCCACCGCCAGTTCGGCGCGGTCACGGGCGTCATCGAGTGGATGAACGCGACCTTCGGCACGTCGGTCGAGCCGATCGCCTGGTTCGCGCACTTCTCGACGGCCTTCACCGCCAACCTAGCGACCAACATCTGGCTCGGCTTCCCCTTCATGATGGTCGTCACCCTCGGGGCGCTCACGGGCGTGCCCTCAGACGTCCTCGAGGCCGCCGAGGTCGACGGCGCGACGCGCTGGCAGCGGATGTGGCGGGTCACCCTGCCGATCATCCGCCCGACCCTGCTGCCGGCGGTGGTCCTCGGCGCGATCTGGACCTTCAACATGTTCAACGTGGTCTTCCTCGTCTCCGGCGGCGAGCCGGACGGGACCACCGACATCCTCGTCTCCGAGGCCTACCGCTGGGCGTTCACCCGCGAGGCCCAGTACGGCTACGCCGCGGCCTACGCCGTCCTCATCTTCCTCATGCTCTTCACGGTCACGCGGATCGGCGAGTGGCGGGCGAAGGTCAAGGAGGAGCGCGAGCTCGCCGCGGCCAAGGCGGCGCAGGCCGCCTCGGGAGGCGCCCATTGAGCGGCACCGCCTCCGACGCCGGCCGCAAGGTCCCCTGGATCGAGTCCTTCGCCTCGCACCTCGTGGTGATCCTCGCGGTCGCCTTCGCGCTCTACCCGGTGCTCTGGGTGATCGCCCTCGCGTTCTCCGGGACCGCGACGCCCGAGGCCAAGGTCCTGCCGATCCCGAGCGAGCCGACCTTCGATCACCTCTGGGCCGTCGTGTCGACGACGCGCGAGGTCGGCGACACGACCCAGTGGCTCTTCGGCCGCCAACTCGCCAACTCGCTGATCGTCTCGATCGCCACCGCCCTCGTCGGCATCGGCATCGCCATCCCGGCGGCCTACGCCCTCGCCCGCTTCGACTTCGTCGGCAAGGAGCGCGGCCTGCGGGTGCTCCTGGCGACGCAGATGTTCCCGGCCGTCGCCGCCGCGATCCCGCTCTACCTGATGCTCGACTTCCTCGGGCTCCTGAACTCGCGGACAGGCCTCGTCCTCTGCTACGCGACGACCGCGGTGCCCTTCGCTATCTTCCAGCTCCGCGCCGCCTTCGAGTCGATCCCGGTCGACCTCGAGGAGGCGGCGATGGTCGACGGCGCGACGCGCTGGCAGGCCTTCGTCAAGGTCGTGCTCCCGGCCGCCCGCCCGGCGATCGCCGTCACCGCGCTCTTCGCCTTCATGAGCGCCTACAACGAGTTCATCCTCGCCGCGACGCTCCTCGGCAAGGAGGACATGTTCACGCTGCCGGTCGTCCTCCAGCGCTTCATCGGCGAGTACGACGCCCAGTGGGAGGCCTTCGCCGCCGGCGCGCTGATCGTCTCCTTGCCGGTGATGATCCTCTTCTACGTCCTCCAGCGGAACCTCGTCGCCGGGCTCACCGCCGGCGGCGTTAAGGGCTAGGGGCCTCAACATACATGTCCCTTTGGACATGACTGTGGGTTCGAGGCCGCAGGCGGCCAGGCGGCCGTGTGCTCCGATGACGGCGACTGTGCCGATACATCGCTGCAAAATGACGACCTCTCCACTTTCTGATGATCCGTGAGGACCTCTCCCGTCGCTCATAGAGCGTGGTTTGGAATCGGGTCGGAACTAGGGTCGTCTTTGTGTCACCACTTGTCCTCGCCGCGGCGAGCCTCGCCCTGAGCGGCTGCGAGGGCCCGGACGCCGAGGACGCGCCCCCCGAGGTCGACGACGAGTCGCCCTACGAGTCCGAGACCCCGCCCGAGAACGACCCGCGCGCCGCCCAGAGCAACGGCTTCATCCTCAACGGCTTCATCCTCAACGGCTTCGTCCTCAACGGCTTCGTCCTCAACGGCTTCGTCCTCAACGGCGCCGACGACCCCGCCGACGCCATCCAGATCACAAAGGTCCAGGTCAACGGCGGCGGCAAGGCCGAGGACACCTGGCTCGACGGCGGCAACCTCCACGTCCTGACCAAGCAGGGCGACGTCTTCGCCGGCACCGATCTGGCGGGGGCGAAGATCGACTTCGAGGTCGACGAGGGCGGCAAGAAGAAGAAGAAGATACGGATCAACGACGTCACCCCCGTCAGCCCCGGCTCGGACCTCCTCGCCTACGACATCGACGTGAAGATCGAGGCCGGGCCGTGGCAGCCGCTGTGCAGCGACGCCCAGGGCGATCCCGTGGACGTGCTCCTCATCGACGGGGTGTGGAGCGGCGCGACCGGGGCGCGGGTCCACGAGGGGGTCGCCGACCGCGTCACCTTCGCCTGCCGCGACGCGGCGCTCGCCAAGTGCGTGGAGTTCGGCTACGTCCCGTGGGAGGCGCTCGGCGGCATGACGCTCGACGAGCTCCACCAGGCCTGCACGCGGATGGTCCGCGCCGACTACTGCGGCGACGGCCACGCGCACACGGTCAACGGCACGCCGATCCACATCCTCGATCAGGAGGGGATCCAGACCGCCGACCCGAACGTCAGCTACGTCGTCGAGGCCGAGTGGGGGCCCAACGGCGCGACCTGCCTGAACGCGGCGAACACCCGCATCGCCGGCACCGACCCCGGCTGCGCGCTGCCGTCGTGCGGCTCCGACTTCGCCTCCGGCGGGCTCCTCCAGAGCGGGACGATCCTCGCCCCCTAGGGACCTCCGACGCCGTCCTGCTCGATAACGGCGTGCGGCCGCGCGGGATGGCTACTGCTGGCTCTTCGACGAGCGGTCTCCCGCGCGCACGAGGTCGGGCAGCTCCTCGGCGCCCCGCGACCCATCCCGCGATGACTTCAAGGGACCCGCTGAAGGGCCCTCTGGTCGCACACGCGCGCCCGCAGCTCAGAGGCCAGGACGCGCTCGTCCGCGTCTTCGAGACCGAGCTGGATCCCGAGCAGGAGCTCGCACGCGCGGCTCCGTGCGTCCCCGTTCTCATCCTCGATCTCGGCGAGCCGCGTCGCCAACCTCAAGGCCGCCGAGGCCCGCGCCGGCGCCTTCGCGTCGAGCGCGTCGATCGCCAGCACTCGCTCGTACCAGCGCTGGGCGGCCGCGTCGTCGTCGATCGCCGCCGCCGCCTCGCCCGCGCGCAGAGCCGCCCCGGCGAGCACCTCCGGCGCGGCGCCAGTCTCCGCGTGGACCGCCACCGCCCGCTCGAAGCTCGCCAACGCGAGCGCCGGCTCCTCCCGCGTCATGCTCGCCTCGCCGAGCCCCGCAAGCGACTTCGCCAGGTAGTCGAGCTGGATCCCGAGCGTGTCGGAGATGACGACGACGCGGCGGAAGTAGTTCTCGGCCTCGGAGAGCTTGCCGCTGCGCAGCGCGACCTGTCCGAGGCCTGTCAGCGGCTGGACGAGGTAGAGGCTCTTGTCGCCGTAGGCGGACTCCATCTTGAGGAGGGCGCGCTCGTAGTGCTCGCGGGCCTCGTCGAGGCGATCACGGCGGAGCGCGAGGTCGCCGAGGCCGGCGAGCGGGTGCGCGACCATCGGGTGGCCGTCGCCGAGGACGTCGCGCATGATCGCCGCCGCCTCCTCGTAGTGCAGCGCCGCCGCGTCGAGCTCGCCGCCCGAGAGGTACATCTCGCCGAGGTTGTGGTGCGTGACCGCGAGGAGCGGCTCGCTGCGACCGGCGCGCTCCTCGATCAGCGCGATGGTCCGCTCGAAGTAGCCGAGGGCCCGATCGCGATCGCCACTGAGCAAGGAGACGCCGCCGAGGTTGTTGTTGAGCAGCGCCGCGAGCCGCCACTCCTCGTCGGCGCGCTTGACCAGCGCCTCCGCGACGGGCGCGGTGGCGAGGGCCTCGACGAAGCGCTTCTCCCCCTCGCCCTTGGCGAAGATCCACTTCGCCGCGGCCTCGGCCGCGAGGCTGTGGAGATCGTGGATGAGCGCGGCCGTCAACGCGGCCTCGAGCTCCGCCGCCGCCTCGCCGCTGCGCCCCGAGGCGATCCGCAGGCTACCGGCGACCAGGGCCGCCTCCGCGAGCAGCGGCTCGAAGCCCATGCTCTGCGCCGCCTCGCCGACGTTGCGCGCGATCGCGGCGCCCTCGTCGTAGCCGCCGGTCTGCTCGAGGACGCGCGCCCGCGCGAGCTCCCCGCGCAGCGACTCGACCCGCGCCGCCGCCTCGGGATCCTCCGGCGTCGGCATCTCGGTGAGGAGGCGATCGACGTCGGCGCAGGCGCTGACGCTCGGCAGCGTCACGGCGGCCTCGACCGCCTTCTCAACGACGTCGCGATCGGCCGTGCTGAGGACGTCGACGAGCGTCCGCAGCGACGCCTTGCGCCGCGAGACGCAGGCGAGGCGCCCCTCGTTGATCCGCGCCGAGAACTCGCCGCTCGTCGCCGCCTCGCAGGCCGACGTCCGACCCTCGACCCAGGCGCTCGCGTAGGTGTTGAGGCGGCCCTCGACGCGCCGCCAGGTGTCCTCCGCGTAGGGGACGCCGGTCGCCGCGAACGCCCGGCGGACCTCGGCCTTTTGCGGCTCGTCCCACACCCCGTCGAGCTCGGCCTCGAGACCCTGGCACACCCGGCTCTCGGCGAGCTGGCTGACCGCGATCCCGTAGCTGGCGGCCGAGGCGGCGACGACCACCCCGGCGAGGCCGAGGGCGCGCAGCCGCGAGCGCCGAGGGTCGCGCTCGAGCGCCGTGACCATCGCCTCGATGCTCGGCCAGCGGTCCTCGGGATCGAGGGCGAGGCCGCGGAGGATGATGCGATGGATCCACCGCGGCACCGGCGAGTCGGCGGGCGGCGCCGGCACGAGCGAGCGTTGGACCTTCTCACGGATCTCCTTCCAGCTCGCGCCTTCGAAGGGGCGGTAGCCGTAGAGCGCCTCGTAGAGGGTGATCGCGAAGCTGAATTGATCCGAGTAGGGGCCGACGACGCCGCCGAAGTGCTGCTCCGGCGACATGTAGGCCGGCGTCCCGGCGACCCGACGCAGCCGCGGTCGCGCCGACGACTGGGCCGCCGACGCGGTCGACGAGGACGACGACGGCGCCTTCTCGGTCGCCGCCGCCGGCATCGTCGAGAAGAGCGGCATGTGCTCGGCCGCGGCGCCGACCGTCGGCGCCTCACCGGGCTCCTCGAAGTCGTCCTCCCCCTCGTTGATCACCAGGCCGAAGTCGAGCACGCGCGCGCGGCCGTCGACGCCGAGGAGAACGTTCTCGGGCTTGAAGTCGCGGTGGACGAGGCCGGCGGCGTGGGCCGCCGAGAGCCCGCGACCGGCGTCACACAGCGCCCGCAGGAGCTCGCGCCAGCCGACGTCGTCGCGCTTGAACCACTGGCGGAGGTCCTCGCCGTCGACGTACTCCATCGCCAGGTAGATCCCGTTGCCGTGCTCGCCGACCTGGTAGACCTGGACGACGTAGGCGCTCGACAGGCGGGCGAGCGCCTGGGCCTCGCGGAGCATCCGCTCGCGGATCTTCCGCTTGCCGACGAGCTTGCTCTGGACCAGCTTGAGCGCGACCTTGCGGTCGAGGCCGACGTCGTACCCGGCGTACACGACGCCCATCGACCCCTCGCCGATCTTCCGCAGAACGACAAAGGGGCCGATGGAGGTGGGATCTGTCCCGTCAGGTGGCACTAGTGTGAGTCACGGGCTCACGACCTTGCCGCTCTGGAGGAGCCCGCCCGACTCGAAGTCTGACCCGCAGGCCGGAATCTGACAACCGGGATCGGCGCCCGCGATGCGCGTATTCGCGACGTTGAGGCAGGTCGCGCCGTCGGGGCCCCACTCGGCCTCGACCACGTACTCCATGTTCGGGTCGACGAGCTGGATCCCCTCCTGATCGAGGATGTGGATCAGCGTGCCGTTGACCGTATGCGAGAGGCCGTCACCGCAGTAGTCCGCGCGGACCATCCGCGTGCAGGCCTGGTGGATATCGCTCAGCGAGGCCCCGCCGCTCTCCTCCCACGGGACGTAGCCGAACTCGATGCACTTGGCGAGCGCGGCGCCTCGGCAGGCGAAGGTGACGCGGTCGGCGAGCTCGTCGTGCACCGGCGCGCCCGTGACCGAGCTCCACACCCGGCTGATCAGGAAGGCCTCGGTCGCGTTGCCCTCAGCGTCGGTGCAGAGCGGCTCCCAAGGGCCGTTCTCGACCTTGAGGTCCGCGTCGTACATCAGGACGCTCGACCCATCGGCGACCGGGGTGACGCTGTTGATCCGGACGGTCTTGCCCTTCTTGTTCTGCTCGGTGACGTCGAAGCTGATCTTCACGCCCTCGACGTCGCTCCCCGCGAGGATGACCCCCTGCTCGGTCTGGAGGTGGAGGTTGCCGCCGTCGACCCAGCTATCGACGACCTGGTGATTGCCCATCGCCAGCTTGATGTCGAGGACCTGGATCGCCTCCTCCTCGGGGTTATCGCCGTTCAGGATGAACCCGTTCAGGATGAACCCGTTCAGGATGAACCCGTTCAGGATGAACCCGTTCAGGATGAACCCGTTGTTGATGCCCCCGCGCGGGCCCTCCTTCGGCGCCGGCGTGGTCTCGTCCGGGACCCGGTCCTCATCCCCGTCGCCGTCGTCGGCGGCGAACTCCTCGTCGTAGGCGTTCGGCTCGTCACAGCCGGTCGCACTGACGACGGAGAGCGCAAGGGCAGCGCACGACAAACCACGAAGCCAGTCCCCAACCATCATCACCACGTCTATGTAGCGACGCGAAGCCTCCCCCCGGATCACAGAAAAACCTGAATAAGACCAGATTGGTCCGAGAACACGGCACATGTCCCGCGCTGTCACACACCGCGGCGTGGCGTCTTTGGGGCACTGTGGCGATCCGCCTCGGGCTGCCCCCAGCGCCCGCCCCCCATAACACATGTCTCAATGGACAGGACTCATTGTGACAGCGGAGCGCCACTGTCAGACCACGAACGAGCCGGTGCATCGCGGCTCGGAGGCCTTCGAGAGGCCGTCAGGGGCGCCCCGAGGCTCCTCGCCGCGCGCCAGCTGAGGCCTTCGAGCCCCAGGCCCGTGGCGTTCCGCTACGTCAGCCCCACGTTCGCGGGGTGGCGTCGCCAACTCGATCCCATCCGCGCCCGTCGCTCGGACCTGCGCGCGGCGCTCGTTCTCGAGACACGGAGGGCTGACGAGCCGGAGCGCTGCTCGCCGCCATGGCGCCACAACCTTCAGACCGCCGACCACGCGAGGGGCCGCCGAGCGGCCCGATCGCGCGGCGCGAGAATTCTGGCGCAGACCGCTAGGTCGAGGCCTCGCTCGCATGCGCCAGGAGTCCGCTGACGCGCTCGAGCATCGCCTCCGGGGTGAAGGGCTTGGCCATGAAGTCGGCCCGGAGCGCGACGAGGTCGTCGTCGTCGATGTCGCGCGCGTGCCCCGAGATCACGAGGATGCCGATGTCTGGCCAGCGCTCGCGCGCCTCGCGAGCGACGTCGATCCCCGAGCACCCCGGGAGGATCAGGTCGGCGATCAGGAGATCGACGGCGTCCGCCGACCGCAGCCAGATCCGCGCCTGATCGCCGTCGCGCGCGAGGGTCACCCGGTAGCCGGCGCGCTCGAGCACCTCGCGGAGAACGGCGGCCACCGGCGCCGCGTCCTCGACGAGGAGGACCGACGCCTTCGCAAGCGGAGCGGGGTGCACCGCGTCGCTCTCCTCGCTCGGCGCCGGCAGCTCGGCGACGCGCGGCAGGTAGACGGTGAAGGTGCTCCCCTGCCCCACCTCGGAGCGGACGGTGATCGTCCCCTCGCACTGGCGGACGATGCCGTAGACGGTCGCTAGCCCGAGGCCAGAGCCGCGCTGCTCTGGCTTGGTCGAGAAGAAGGGCTCGAAGATCTGACGCAGGGTGGCGACGTCCATGCCGACGCCGGTGTCCTCGACCGCCAGGACGAGGTATGGCCCCGAGGCCAGCTCAGGGAGCTCCGGATCGCCGCCCTCGCCGACCTCGACGACCGTCGTGCGGATCGTCAGCACGCCGCCTTGGGGCATCGCGTCGCGGGCGTTGACCGCCAGGTTGAGGACGATCTGGGTGAGCTGCGATCGATCGAGGAGAACGGCGCCGGCGTCCTCGGCGAGCTCGAGGCGGAGCTCGATGTCCTCGCCGAGGAGCCGCCGGAGGAGGCGCTGGATCTCGCGGAGGAGGCCGCGGACCTCGAGGACCTCGGGCCGGAGCACCTGCTGGCGCGCGAAGGCGAGGAGCGAGCGGGTCAGCGCCGACGCCTGCTCGGCTGCGTTGCGGATCTGATCGAGGCAGTCGGCGACCCACTCGCGATCGTCGAGCGCCGCGCGGGCGAGCTCGGCGTTGCCGAGGACCGCGGTGAGGATGTTGTTGAAGTCGTGGGCGATGCCGCCGGCGAGGCGACCGAGCGCCTCGAGCTTCTGCGAGACCTGGAGGCGCGCCTCGAGGGACTTGCGCTCGGTGATGTCGAGGGCGGTGCCGAGGATCTTGGCGACGTCGCCGGCGTCGTCGCGCTCGAAGACGCAGTCACGGCTGAGGTACCAGCGCCACTGCCCGCTACCGTCGCGCAGGCGGTACTCGGCCTCGAGGATGTCGTCGTCGGCGGCGCCCTCCCAGCGCCCGAGGTCGCCGAAGAGCGCCCCGCGATCCTCCTCGTGCATCAGCGACTCGAAGAGCTCCGGGAAGCCGGCGTCGAGGGCCCCCGGCGGATAGCCGAGCTCGCGGCTGAGATCGCGGTTGATGTAGAGCATCGACGCCGAGCGGACGTCGAAGACGTAGACGACGTAGGGGAGCGCCGCGCCGAGAGACTCGATCGACGCCCCCTGCGTGAGCGCGGCTCGAGTTGTTTTTGTAGGCTCGGCCATCGGCCGCGATCATGGTGCCACAGCGGCTCCGCGGGCGCTTGCGCCCCTCCGCCGGCGGACCCGCATACGGACGCCGCCCTTCGGCGCCATCGTCAGGTTGCGGCGCACGGGCGTTGGCGGCCCCTGCAGCTCGAGCTCGAGCTCGAGCTCGCGGAGGATCGTGGCGAGAACGAGTTTCATCTCGAAGAGCGCGAACGCGGCGCCGACGCAGCGTCGCGGCCCGCCGCCGAAGGGCATAAATTCGAAGGGCGAGAAGGTCCGCTCGAGGAAGCGCTGCGGCCGGAAGAGCTCGGGATCCGGGTAAGCCTCGGGGCGGCGGTGCGCGAGGAGGATGTTGACCGCGACCGTCGCCCCCGCGGGGAGGACGCGGCCGGCGAGCGTCAGCGGCTGCGTCAGCGTGCGCATGACCTCGAGGACGATCGGGTAGAGGCGGAGCGTCTCCTGACAGACCGCCTCGAGGAAGGGCGCCGCCGCGATGGCCTCGGCGCTCGGCGCCGGCCCGAGCGCGTCGAGCTCGGCGACGAGGCGCTCGTAGACCGCGCGATCGCGGTGGACGAGATCGAGCGCCCAGGCGAGCGACAGCGCCGTCGTCTCGTGACCGGCGAGGAGGAGCGTGCGCAGCTCGTCGACGATCGCCGCGTCGCTCATCGGCGCGCCGTCGTCGTAGCGCGCCTCGAGCATCATCGACAGGATGTCCTCGCGCTCCGCCGCGCGCGGACGGACGGCGGCGATCTGCCGGCGCAGGAGCGCGATGAAGCGGTCCTGCGCGGCCTTGAGGCGGGCGTAGGGGCCGATCCCGCCGAACTCATGGCGGAGCCACGGGAAGAAGAAGACGAGCGGGCTCGCCGACTCGATCGCCGCGAGGATCGTCGCCTTGTGGACGTCGACGTCGGCCGCCGAGGCGACCCCGAAGACCGTGCGGATGATGATCTCGAGCGAGATCGACTGGGTCAGCTCCATGCCGACGAGGCGATCCCCCGGGCTGAGCCCTGCGATCGCCGCGCGCGTGGTCTCGACCATCGCCTCGCCGTAGGCCCGCATCCGCGCGCCGTGGAAGGGCGGCCCGAGGAGCCGGCGCTCGCGTCGGTGCTCCTGGCCGACGAGGAGGAGCACCGAGCGCGCGCCGATCAGCGGCTCGATGGTCTCGGGGCCGAAGACCGCGAACGCGTCGTGGTTGGCGGTGAAGAGCGCGCGGACGCTCTCAGGATCCCAGGTCTCGATGAGGTAGCCGCTGGGGCTGACGACCGTGAACGGATCGCCGTAGCGCGCCGCCCACTTGGCGAAGTGCTTCAGGGGATCGCGGAGGAGATGGATCGTCGGCAGCAGGCGCCCGCGCGGCCCCGGCGGGAGCGAAGAGCGCTTGATCCTCGGCATCGCGGGGGCCCCGGGCGCTCACTCGCGGAGGAGATCGCGGGTCAGGCGGAGGAGATCGATGTAGCTGATGATCCCGACGAGCTCGCCGGTCGTCCGATCGAGCACCGGGACCGCGCCGATCCGGTACTCGATCATCAGATCGCAGGCGGCGGTCGCGTCCTCCTCGGCGTCGACGCTGATGACGTCGCTCGACATCACCTCGGAGAGCGCGGTCTCGAGGAGGTCCTCCGCCTGGTCGGGGTTGTCGAGCTCCTCCATCACCGGCAGGCGGTACTCGCGGAGGTCGCGGTCGGAGACCAGACCGACGAGCTGACGATCGTCGTCGATCACCGGGAGGTGGCGGATGTCCTGATCCTCGAGGAGAGTGAGCGCCTGGCGAACGCTGTCGGTCGCGTTGGCGGTGACGATCGAGGTGGTCATGATGTCGCGGATCTGCATGCAGGTGCTCCTCGCCCAGAGTGCAGGGCGGCAACGCGCGCCGCAAGGCCGCCCCCCCGCTAGCGCAAGCTCTGCGCAGCGTCATCCCCCGCAGACGGGTCGCCTCCCGCGGGGCCGGGGATCGGATCGAAGTGGCCGAAGGGATCGGCGAACCACCGCTTCACCAAGCCGACCATGTTGGCGGCGTGGACCCCGTCGAGGAGGCGGTGATCGAAGGTCGCGCTCAGCGGCATCACCTCGCCGACGACGACCTGACCGTCCTTCACCAGCGGCGCCTCATGGATCTCGCCGACGGCGACGACGATGCTGACGTGGCTCTGCGGGACGATCGGCGCGAAGGCCTCCTCGACGCCGAGGGAGCCTACGTTGGTGACCATGATCGCGCCGTAGGGATCGCGCGGCAGCCCGGCCCAGCGCAGATCGAGGTTGAGGCGGAACATCAGGAAGTCGAGGACGCGGAAGGTCGCGCCGAGGAGCATGTTCGGCACCCGCAGGAAGGCCCGCCGCGTCGCCTCGAGCTCGGGATCGGTCCCGTCGCGGACGGCCTTCGCGTGGGCCTCGAACTCGTCGATGATCGCCGCCAGCGACTTCTCGTGCGGCGCGTCGATCTTGACCCCGGAGAGGTCGATCTGTCCGGTGTCCGGATCGCGGAGCGCGACCTGGAAGAAGACCGACACCTCCTCGCGCAGGTAGATGCGGTTGAAGCGGAGGAGCGCGTTGGCGTCGGGGTACTCGACGAGGATCGCCGCCGCGACCTTGGCCATCAGGTGGGTGATCGTCAGGTGCTTGCCGGTGGCCTCGCGGTAGGCGGCGATGTACCGCCGGGTCGCGTCCATCGGCACCATGATCCGACCGAAGGCCTGCGGGTCGCGGGGCGTCTGCCAGGTGCCGAGCGCCATCCGCCGGAAGGACGAGAGCTTGCGCTTCCTCTTGAGGTGGAGGTGGGGCATCGCGGCTCCAGGCTAGCAGCGCGCGCCGCCGCCCGGCCGCGCGCCGCCGCCGGCAAAGTTGGCGGCTCAGGCCTTGTCCGCGCCCCCGGACCGGCGCGCGCCGGGCTTCGCCACGAGCTGCGCCTCGGCCTTCGCCTCGCCCTCGCGCACCGCCTCGGCGACGTCCACGAGATCACGGATCCACGGGTCCTCGGACCCGGACTCGCGGACCTTGCGGACGAGCGCGTCGAAGGTCCGCTCCATCCGCTCAGTGCGCTCGCGCAGGGTCCGGGCGCGGAGGAGCGCGCGGACGAGGAAGACGCTGAGGACGATCGCGACGGCCGCGAGGATCCAGGCGAGGATCTCGGCGATCCGGGCGCCGCGGCCGACGCTGCCGGTGATCGACTTGATCAGCGCGCGACGCTCGACCGGGTCGACGATCTCGAGCTCGACGAGGGCGTCGTCGATGCCGAGGACCATCTGCTTGGCGGCCTCGCGGGTGAACTCGGCGATCATCGCCTTGAGCAGCGGCCGGACCTCCTCGTCCATCGCCTTGGCGAGCGCGGGGATCAGCTTCTCGGCGAGCGCCCGCTCGACCGCGGGCTCGAGGTCCTCCTCGATGACGCTGGCGAGGGCCGGGCCGAGGTCGTCGCGGAGCCCGGTGGCGGCGCTCGTGACCATCGTCGCCGCAGCCTCGCGGACGACCCCGCGGGCGAGCGCCTCGGCGTCGCGCCGCGTCGCGGGGCCGAGGGCGCGCTCGATCGCCGACGACACCGTGCGCTCGACGAGCTTCTCGACGCTCGGCGTGATCTCCTCGCGCAGGCCCTCCCCCGCCGCGGCGATCAGGCGCGTGACCATCTTCTCGCTGATCGCCTGCAGGCGCTCCGCTCGCTCCTCGTCGCTGAGGCCGTCGAGGGCGCCGCTGGTCATCGCCTCGGCGAGCTCGCGGATCGACTCCTGGACGTCGGCCTCGCCGAGGAGCTGACGGATCTGCTCCTGGTTGTCGGGGTCGCTGAGGGCGTCGAGGGTCTCCTCGATCGCCGCGGGCGTCGAGCGCCGGACGACCTTCTCAGAGGTGTAGGCGCAGCCGCTGGCCGCCGCCGCCGCGAGCAGCCCGGCGAGCGCGCCCGCCCGCCACCTCCGCGTATCGGCTCGCAGGCCCACCGTCTACGGATCATACGCGATCGCCGACCCCTGAGGAGCGCGTCCACATACGCCCCGTCCGCAGCCCCCTTGCTGGCGGTCGAGCCCGCGGATCCGCGGCGCGCTAGCGCTCGCCGGCGCCGAGGACCCCCCCGGCGATGAGGCGCTCGAGGGTCGCGTCGTCGAGCCCGAGGAGGCCGCCGAGGACCTCGCGCGTGTGGGCGCCGAGCTCGGGCCCGAGCCAACGCGTGCCCCCCGGGGTCGCGGTCAGGCGCGGGACCACGGCCGGCACGCGCACGCCCAGGCCGTCGCCGAGGGTCGCCTGCTCGAAGAGGCCGCGAGCGATGAAGTGGGGGTCGCGGACGATCTCGGCGATGCTCTGAATCGGGCCGACGGCGATCTCCGCGGCCGTGAGCGTCGCCATCACCTCGCGCGCCGCGTGGGCCTCGGCGTAGCCGCGGATCGCCGCGTCGATCCGCGCCTCGTGCTCGACGCGGCCGGCGTTGCTGCCGAACGCCGGATCGTCGGCGAGGTCGTCGCGGCCGATCGCCCGCATCAGGCGGCGAAACATCGAGTCCGAGTTGGCGCCGATGACGACGAAGGCGCCGTCCTTGCACGCGTAGGTGCCGGTCGGGACGATCCCCTCGAGGCCGGCGCCGGCGCGCTCGCGGACGTGGCCGAAGACGTCGTACTCGGGGAGGAGGCTCTCGAGCATGGCGAAGATCGACTCCGTGAGGGCGACGTCGATCACCTGGCCCTCGCCGCTGCCGCCGACGTCGCGGGCGTAGACGGCCGTGAGAACGCCGAGGGCCGCGTGGAGCCCGGCGATCGTGTCGCCGAGGCTGACCTGCGAGCGGACCGGCGGTCGTCCCGGCTCTCCGGTCAGGTACCGGAGGCCGGCGACCGACTCGGCGATGTTGGCGAAGCCGGGCTCGTTGGCCTTCGGCCCGGTCTGCCCGTAGCCGGAGATGCGGGCCATGATCAGCCGCGGGTTGAGGGCCGCGAGCGCGTCGTAGCCGAGGCCCCAGGCCTCGAGGCGACCGGGGCGGAAGTTCTCGACGACGACGTCGACGTGGCCCTCGGCGACGAGGCGGCGGACGAGCGCCTGCCCCTCGGGCGCGCGGAGATCGACGGCGACCGAGCGCTTGTTGCGGGCGATCACCCGCCACCACAGGCTCGTCCCGTCGTAGAGCTTTCGCCAGCTCCGCAGCGGATCGCCGCGCCGAGGATCCTCGATCTTGATGACGTCGGCGCCGAAGCCCGCGAGGTAGGCGGCGGCGAAGGGGCCGGCGATCAGCTGGCCGAGCTCGAGGACCCGCAGGCCCGCGAGCGCCTGGGTGGACCCGGCGTGGCGCTCCATCGCCGGCACTCTACACGGTCACGGGCTCGCCCGCGCCGTCCGCCCGCCTCCACTAGAGCGCGGCGACGACGGCGACGCGCCCTCGCCGACGTGTCACACCGCCGCGGGCGAGCCCTCGGCGATCGCGTAGCCGGCCGCGCGCAGTGCCGCCAGCGCTCGCTCGAGCTCCACCTCGCGGATGAGGATGATGTCGGTGTCGTAGGTCGCGTAGGTCATCACCGACACGCCGGCCGCGGCGAGGGGCGCGAGGATCTCCGCGAGCACGCCGACGAGCGAGCAGTCGAGGGGCCCGTCGACGACGAGCGCCCGCCAGCCGCGAATCTGGGCCTCGGTCGGCGGCAGGGCGTCGACCGGGGCGACGAGCGCGAGCTCGTCAGCGCGGCGGAGGAGCGCCCAGATCCCCCCAGGCGGCGGCGTCGGCGGCGGCTGCGAGGGATCGAGGCGGCACAGCGCCAGCGGCACGGGGTCGAGGGTGAGCCTTCGCGCGGGGGCCACGGCGGCCGAGGGTACACTGGCTGCGATGTCCGACGAACCCCGCGTGGTCGGGACCTTGGCCTCTCAGCTCCAGGCGTTCCACAAGATCATCCCGCACAACCGCGCCCTCGGCCTCGAGATCCTCACGACCACCGACGGCCGCGCCCACGTCCGCCTGCCCTACCGGCCCGAGTTCGTCGGCGATCCCCACACGGGGGTGCTCCACGGCGGGGTCATCACCTCGCTCCTCGACGCGACCTTCGGCCTCTCCGCCTTCATGGCCCTGCCGCGGCCTGTGTCGATCGCCACCCTCGATCTGCGGATCGACTACCTGCGCCCGGCGACGCCCGGAGCGACGGTCCACGCCCGCGGCGAGTGCTACCGCCTCACCCGCAGCGTCGCCTTCGTCCGCGGCATCGCCTACCACGACGACGAGGACTCGCCGATCGCCTCGGGGGCCGCGACCTTCATGCTCGCCAACCGCCCGCGCCGCGACGCCCGCGCGACCGGAGAGGTGCAGCCGTGAGCGCCAGCCTCGAGCAGCTCCGCGAGGCCCGTGCGCGCGGCGACGTCCGGGCCATGATCGCGGCGATCCCCTACGCGCGATTCCTCGGCCTCGACCTCGAGCTCGCCGACGACGAGCTGCGCGGCGTGCTCCGCTACAGCGACGCCCTGATCGGCGACCCGACCCTCCCGGCGCTGCACGGCGGGACGATCGGCGCGCTCCTCGAGAACACGGCGCTCCTCCAGATCGCCTGGGACATCGACCTCGTCGCCCTGCCGAAGACGATCTCCTTCACGATCGCCTACCTCCGCTCGGGGAAGCCGCGCGACGTCTACGCCCGCGCGACGATCACCCGCCAAGGTCGACGCGTCGCCAACGTCCAGGTCGAGGCCTGGCAGGAGGAGCGCGCGCGGCCGATCGCTACGGCTGCGGGGCAGTTCTTGATCCAGAGCGCGCCTCGCCGCTGAGGGCCCGTGAGCGCGCCGCTCGACCTCCGTGAGCGCGCGGCTGGGCGCATGGGTGGACCGTCGAGCGCTTCGTCCGCAGCCGTGTCCGATGGTTCGACTCTCGCCGTGCTCTTGTCGGAGCGCTCCGTCGCGGGGGGTGGCTCGCCGTTCTCCGAGACCGGCCAGCCGAGGGTGCTCGCCGCGACGTAGCCGCGAGGACTCGCGTCGACTGCACAGGCGCCCGTGTCTCTTCGGCGCGCTCCCTACGCCTCGCCTCCCTCCCAACCAGGCGGCGGCCAGAGCGACGGCGGCGCGTGGAGGCGCTCGCCGTCGAAGCTCAGCGGGCGCTCGCGGCGGAGGGTCGCCTCGTCCGCGCAGCCCTCCCCCTCCGACCCCGCGCAGCGCTGGACGCGGAGCACCTCGACGATCATCAGACCGTCGGGGCCGCCGCGGAGCGTCCGCTCGAGGGCCGCCGTCCGCACCCCGCCCGAGTCCCCGAGACCCGCCGCGAGGGCCACGGCGAGCCGCGCCGGGCCATCCTCCGCTACGCTGCGCAGCGGCGCGTCGATGAGCCGCTCGCCCGCGCGGGGGAGGAGCTGGATCTCACGGACGCAGCGCTCCTCGCCCGCGCATCGCTCCCCTTCGGCGACGACGACCTCCGCGCCGTCGGCGAGCCGCTCGAGGCGCAGCGAGGCCCGACTGGGCGCACGCAGGGCGCCGAGGGCGAGGAGCTCGAGATGAGCCCCGCCGTCCTCGGGCGCGTGGCGACGCAGGAGGGCGACCGGCCCGAGCGCATCGCCGTCGTCGTAGTCGCGCAGCGGCGCCCAGAGCAGCGCGCGCGCGTCGTCGACCGCGGTGATCCGCAGGGCCGGCGCGTCCCCTGCCGGCATCACCCGAGCGTCGCGGCCGAGGCTGTCGACCGTCAGCGCAGCGCCGGTGCAGGTGTGCATCGCGGCCAGGGGATCGCTGGCGTCACGGTTGTCGGGGACGAGGAGATCGAGCCACACCGCGGCCGGGATCCGCTGGGTCGCCGCCGCCGCCTCATCGCCCCCGGGCGCGCGCAGGCTGCACGGCGTCGGCGGATGGGGCGGCGGCCGACAGCCGCTGAGCGCCCCCGCGAGGAGAACCCCGCCGACGACGCGCGCACACCGACGAAGCCCTGAAGCACGCACGCTCACCCCTCCCCCCGACCGGCGAACATCTCGGCGTAGCGCTCGCGGAGAACGTCCCGGAGGGTCTCGGCGGCGCGCTCGGCGTCCCCATCGTCGCCGCACAGGCTGCGGTAGGTCTCGCGGTAGGCTCGCCACGCCGCCGCGCCGCGCCACGGCGTCAGGACGCCGGCCCGCGAGGCCACGAAGCGACCGGGCGCGAGGCGACCCACGAGCTCACACCCGGCCTCCTCCGCGCAGCGAATCAGCCCGCGGACGTGATCCTGCAGGCCGACGGCGGCGTCGAGAACCGCTTCCCCCGCGAGCGGCTCGGCGACACCTGGATCGACCATCGCGGCGACGAGCTCCGTGGCCTCGAGCTCCAGCGGCCCCGACCTCTCCCCGCGCACGGTCGCCGCCTCGACGCCGAGCCGCCGGCGCTCGTCGGCCCAGATCCGCTGGAGCTCGACGGTGATCGCCGCGAACGCCTTGAGACTCGCCGCGACGCGGCTGAGGAAGCGGCGGATCGTCGCCGCGTCGCTCGGCGGCGGCCGGCTCGGCGCGAGCTCCAGCGCGAGCTCACCGACGAGGCCGATCGCCGAGAGGCGCTCCTCCGTCAGCGGCGGCAGCCCCCGCGGCCGCGCGCCGCCGAGGGGATCGAG
>JAGQIT010001529.1 GCA_020431135.1 Myxococcales bacterium
GGCGGGGGCGGCGGGGGGGGGGGGGCGGCGCGCGGCCGGACGCGGAGGAGGGGGTGAGGGGGGGCGGGGGCGTGTGCGGGCATCGCCGCGATCGTGCACCAAGACGATGAAGCGCAGGTGAAGGAGCTGCGACCGGAGGCCGCCGCTCACATTGGCCGGCGAACGGTGAACGCCGGGCCGCCGCCCGCGTCGGCCTCGACGGCGACCGCGAGGCCGAGCTCGTCGGCGATCGCCCGGACCAGCGAGAGGCCGATCCCGCAGTGGGCCCCGGCGTCGGAGCGCGCGTCGTCGGCCCGCCACATGCGCTCGAAGAGCCGCTCGCGCGCGGCCGCCGGGATCGCGGGGCCGCTGTCGGCGACGGCGACGAGCAGGCCCTCCGCGGGCGCGCTGCGGACCTCGATCCAGCCGCCCTCCTCGGTGTAGGTCGCGGCGTTCGCCAGGAGGTTGGCGAGGACGACCCGGAGGAGCGCGCGGTCGCAGTCGATGGTCAGCGTCGGATCGATCGCGGCGCGCAGCTCGAGGCCGCGGCCGGCCGCCTCGGCGGCGTACATCGACCACACCTCGCGGACGAGCGGCGCGAGCGGGAAGACCTCGGGGACCGGCTCGATCCCCGGGCCCTCGATGCGGGCGAGCGTCAGCAGGTTGTCGACGAGCGACGAGAGCTGCTCGACGACGATGAGGTCCTCACGGAGCGCCGCTTGGTAGTCCGCGCCGCTCCGCGGCCGCCGCAGGCCGAGCTCGATCGACGTGCGGAGCACCGACAGCGGCGTCCGCAGCTCGTGGGCGACGTCCGCGGTGAAGCGGCGCTCGCGCTCGAAGGAGCGCTCGAGGCGATCGAGGAGGGCGTTCGTCCGGCGGACGATCGGCGCCAGCTCCTCGGGGACGTCGCGCGCGTCGATCCGGGCCGCGAGGGCGCGCTCGTCGATCGCCTCGATCTCGGCGGCGACCCGCGCGACCGGCTCGAGGCCGCGCCGCACGGCCCACCACGCCGTGAGCGTCGCGGCCCCGAGGGTGGCGAAGCCGAGGGCCACGAACCAGTAGCCGATCGTCGCCAGCATCGCCTGGGTCCGCTCGGTCTCGCGCGCGAGGATCAGCGTCGCCTCGCCCGGGGGCGGCGTCCCGGGGGCGGCGTCGGGCTCGATCTCGGGGGTGAAGCGGAGCACCGCCACACGCAGCGCGCGGCCGTCGGCGAGGGTGTGGGTCTCGAGCGGCGCGGCGCGATCGAGCTCGAGATCGGCGAGCGCCTCGGCGAGCGCCGGCGTCCGGCTGATCACGCCGCCGTCCGGTCCGCGCAGCTCGAGGTACGTGACCTGCCCGGTCGTCCGGGTGAGCGGCGCAGGTGCCGGGCCGAGCTCAAACTCGTAGCCGTCGTCGTCGTACTCGAGGAGCCCCGCGAGGGTCTCGCTGAGGTCGCGGAGATCAGCGTCGAAGCTCGCCCACACCGAGCTGCGCACCGCCTGGAAGAGGAGCAGGGCGAGGACCACGACGACCGGCGCGATCGCGGCGAGGAGCGCCTCGAGGACGTGACGACGGAGGCTGCGTCGGCTCACGGCGCCTCCATGATGTAGCCGAGCCCGCGCCGGGTCTGGATCAGCTTGGTGGCGAAGCCGCGGTCGATCTTCTTGCGCAGGTGGCCGACGTAGACGTCGATGACGTTGCTGGCGACCTCCGCCGCGTCGTCGTAGACGTGGGCGCAGAGCTGCTCGCGGCTGACCACGCGCCCGCGCCGGCTCGCTAGGCACTCGAGCACCGCGTACTCGCGGGCGGAGAGCGGGATCTCCTGGCCCGCCCGCCGCGCGCGCTTGGCCACGGTGTCGACCTCGAGGTCGCCGACGCGGAGGACGTTGGCCGCCGCGCCGCGGGTCCGGCGGACGAGCGCGCGCAGCCGGGCGACGAGCTCGTCGAAGGCGAAGGGCTTGACGA
>JAGQIT010000243.1 GCA_020431135.1 Myxococcales bacterium
TGGATCGACCTCGACCTCCTCTGGGCGGACGAGCTCGAGGCGCGCCTCGCCGCCTACCTGCGGGCCAACCTCTACGCGCGCTCGTCGATCAAGGAGGCGCTCCACGCCGACATCAAGGCGCTCCTCATCGGACTCCCGGAGCCGCGGATCGACGTCGACCGGATCGCCCTCAGCGAGACCAAGGCGCTGGTCCTCGGGACCTACTGGAATTCGGGCCGCCTCGACGCCGTCCGGGCGCTCGCGCGCACGCCGACGGATCTCCTGCGGATGTTCGCCAGCCTCACCGAGACCGACGTCAGCCTGGCGACGTCGATCCGCTTCCCGAAGCTCCGCCGCAGCCAGCGGCGCGCGGTCCTCGACGTCCTCGAGCGCAGCCCGAGCCTCGCCGAGGATCTCCGGCGCTACCGCGGCCTGTGGCTCGCGCTCGGCCGCTACCTCCACCCCGGCGACCACGCGAAGACCCACCCGAAGTCGGCGGCGGCCCTCGCCGCGCTCTGCGACCGGACGATCACGACCTTCAACAGCGTCGCCGAGCTGCTGATCGGCGCCGGCGATCTCGACGACGCGCTCGCCCACCTGCGCCAGCGACCCGGCGTCTTCGCCCGCCGCCTCCACGAGCTGCTGCGCCGCTTCCCCGGCGAGCACGCGGCGATCCTCGCGGCCTTCGACGCCGTCGCCGAGTCCGTCCCCGCGAAGGCGCTCCTCGTTCTCGACCGCTACTTCGCGACGATCAACGAGGCCGAGCGCCGGGCGATCATCAACAAGAAGGGCAAGCTCAAGGTCCTCGCGAACAACGCCTTCTGCGCCCTCGAGCCGGCGATCCCGGCGGCCGCCCGGGCCTCGGTCGTCGCCGCGCTGCGCCGGCGCCTCGCCGCCCAGAGCCCGCTGCGTGCGGGCGCCACGGTGTGGATCGACCCGCGCCTCGATCGCTACGTCGCGCCGCTCCAGCAGCGCGCGGCCTCCGACGGCCTCCTCCCCTTCGGCCGCGGCTCGCGGATCCCCGTCGACCTCGGCCGCGTCCTCCGCCTCTTCGTCTACTGGAAGCAGCGGGCGCGGCGGACCGACCTCGATCTCTCGGTGATCCAATTCGACGCCGACCTCAACTACGCCGGTCACGTCAGCTACACCAACCTCGCGAGCGGCGGCATCCGCCACTCCGGCGACATCCAATCGGCCCCCCAGGGCGCGGCCGAGTTCATCGACATCACCCTCAGCGCCCTCCCGGAGGGCGTCCGCTTCCTCGTCGCCGAGGTCAACCGCTACTGCGGCGAGCCCTTCGCCGAGCTGCGCTGCCACGCCGGCTGGATGATCCGCGACGAGGTCGACGCCGACCGCAAGACCTTCGACATCAAGACCGTCGCCAACAAGATCGACCTCGCGGGCGCCGGCGCCTACGCGCTGCCGCTCCTCGTCGATCTCGAGGCCGGCGAGATCGTCCTCACCGACCTCTACATGGCCGGGGCCGCGCTCCACAACACGGTCGAGGGCTCGCAGAGCGACGTCGCGCTGGCCTGCCAGGCGCTGCGCGAATTCACGTCGACGCGGCCGTCGATGCGCGCCCTCGCCGAGCACCACGCGGCCGCTCGCGGCTGCGTCCTCGTCGACGACCCGGCGGCCGCCGAGGTCAGCTTCGGGATCGAGGGCTGCACCTACAACGCCGCCGACACGGCGACGATCCTCGCCGAGCTGCTCTGAGCCCTCGACCTTGCCGGTCGCCGACGGATCGCCGATACTCACGGACAGGAGGCCTGGGCTTCGCTTCCTTCTCTCTTTTTTCCCAAGTCTTAGCGGAGCCGATTTCCTCCACCTTCTTCAGGGCCCGGGCGACCCCCGGGCTCGCCTGTTCTCGCCGCTGGACGCCGACGCGCGCGCGGCCCATGGTTTCCTGCGATGGAGCCCCGCCGCCTGCCGATCCCGGACGCGCTCGCCGAGCGCTGCGCCGAACTCTTCGCCGCCAACCGTGACGGCCGCCGCTTCCACAACCCCTGGGACACCCCGCCCCTCCCGGGCCCGCGCGACCTCCTGAGGTGGCAGCGCGAGCGCACGCCGGCCGCCAGCCGCCGGCGCTCGGTCGAGGTGATCGCCGAGCCCCTCGCCGGCCTCCGCGGCCTCGACGGCGACGCCCGCCTCCTCTGGCTCGGCCACGCCACGTTCCTCGTCGAGCTCGACGGCGTCCGCGTTCTCATCGATCCGATCTTCGGCCGCGCTGGCGGCGTGGTCGCGCGGGTCAGCCCGGCGGCGCTCCAGGCCGCCGAGCTCCCGGCGATCGACGCCGTCCTCGTCACCCACGGCCACCACGATCACCTCGACCCCGCGAGCCTGCGGGCGCTCGCCCGCCGCTTCGGCCCCGACCTCCCCTTCATCGTCCCCACCGCGCTCGGCCGCTGCCTCCCCCGCGCCTGCCGGCGGATCGTCGAGCTCGGCTGGTGGGAGGCGCTGCGCCTCGGCTCGATCGACGTCTGTCTGGTCCCGGCGCAGCACTGGCACCGGCGGATCATCGACACCAACCGCGCGCTCTGGGGCGGCTTCGTCCTCCGCGGCTCGCGGACGATCTACCACTCGGGCGACACCGGCTACTTCGACGGCTTCGGCGTGATCGGCGAGGTCTTCGGCGGGGTCGACGTCGCCTGCCTGCCGCTCGGCGCCTACGAGCCGCGGTGGTTCATGCGCAGCCAGCACATGGCCCCGGAGGAGTCGCTCGACGCCTGGCATGACCTCGGCGCCGCGCACTTCGTCGGCATGCACTGGGGCGCCTTCGACCTCTCGGACGAGGCGGTCGACGCCGGGCCCCGCCTCCTCCACGAGGAGGTCGCCCGGCGCGGCCTCGACCGCGACAGCTTCCACGTTCTCTGGCCCGGCGGGAGCTTCTCGGTCGACGGCCGCGGCGCGCCGCGGCGCCACGGCGTCGCGGACTTCGACGACTAGCCGAGGGCCGCCCAGACGGCGCCGCCGAGCATCGTGAAGATGATCGCGTAGCAGGGGAACGTCACGAAGGCGACCCGCTTGCTCTGCACCTTCGACACGCGCCTGCCGAGGAGCAGCGGGTAGGCGCCGCGCAGGACGACGTAGGCCGCACCCAACCAAGTCGCCGAGGTCGGCGAGGCGAAGATCGCGAAGAGCCACAGCGACGCGAGGAAGGGCCCCATCTGCTCGTGGGTGTTGGCGACGGCGCGGTCGACCGCGAGCATCTCCTCGTCGCCTCCGAAGTAGCGATCGAAGACCCTGCCCTCGCGCTGGTAGCGGGCCTTGAGGCGGTACTTGGTGCGCGTCTGCAGGCCGAAGAGGAAGCAGTACCAGAGCGCGAAGTAGGCGACGGTGACGACCAGCGGACCGTGGAGCTGCGCGAGATCTGGCATACCGCACTCTATCGCAGCCGCCCCTTCACTCGCCGGTGAAGGTCGGACCCTTGAGGTTGTCCTTGATGTGGCGGTCGATCAGCTTGTGATAGGGATCGACGCCGACCTGGGCCGGGCGCTCGTCGACGACGAGCTCGATCGTCTCCTCCTCGGCGGTGAAGCGCCGCTTCTCGAGGTAGAGCGGCTTGCCGAGGTCGCCCTCCCCCTCCTGCGCGGCGGCGAAGACCCCGACCTCGACCCAGTCGTCGAGCGGCACGGCCTCCTCGTTGCCGAGCTCGTCGGCGCGGAGCTTGCGGACGCCGGCGTCGATCTTGACGTCGAAGCGGCCGTCGTCGCGCTCGCTGAACTCGGCGGCGATCACCTTGTTGTCGTAGAGGGTGATCGTCTCGAAGAGGTCCTCGATCATGTAGGCGTACTTCGGCGGCGCCTTCGCGCGGAGGATGTCGACGAGCGCCCGCGACGTCGGGAAGGGCGGGCCCTTGAAGGCGTGCGCGGCGATCAGCTCGCGCAGCGCCGCGTTGACGACGTCCTCGCCGAAGTAGTCCTTGAGCGCGTAGAAGACCAGCGAGCCCTTCTGGTAGTGGATGTACTGCTGGTTCTCGACGAGCATCAGCGGCATCTCCTTCTTGGTCTCGCGGCTGCGGCCCTGGAGGTAGCCGCGCAGCTCGTGCTTGAGGAACTTGCGCATCTGCGCCTCGCCGTACTCCTGCTCCATCACCATCAGCGAGCTGTACTGTGACAGCGACTCCGAGAGCATCGTCGCGCCCTGGACGTCGCCGCCGATCACCTGGTGGGCCCACCACTGGTGGGCGACCTCGTGGGCGGTGACGTAGAAGGGGTAGTCGATGTCCTCGTCCTCGTCGACGACGCGGGCGATGAAGCCGATCGCCTCTGAGTAGGGGATCGTGTTGGGGAAGGACTGGGCGAAGGTCGCGTAGCGCGGGAACTCGAGGATCCGCACCTGACGGTGCTGGTAGGGCGAGAAGTTGGCCTCGAAGTAGGCGAGCGACTTCTTCACCGCGTCGATCATCCGGTCGACGTTGTAGTCGTGGCCCGGGTGGTAGTAGACCTCGATGGCGACGTCCTCGTAGCGGTCGCGGCGGACCTCGTAGCGCGCCGACAGGAACGAGAAGAAGTTGAGGATCTTCGCGTCCATCGCGTAGCGGAAGTAGCGGCGGCCGCCCTCCTCCCACTCGCGCTCGAGGTAGCCGGGGGCGATGGCGATCTGGTCGTTCGACGTGCTGACCGTCGCCGCGAAGTCGATCCAGTCGGAGTCCGAGGCGATGTACGTGTTCATCCGCGCGGCCTCGTCGTCGATCGACGCCATGCGCTCCTTCGGCGCGAGCCCCTGCTCCTTGCGCGTGTCGTCGTCGCCGAGCTCGACGCCCTCGAGGTAGCCTAGCTGCGGGAGGATCGCGTTGGAGTGGAGGAAGGTGCCGTTGGCGACGATCGCCGAGCTGCGGCCGCCGACGCTGAAGCCCTCGCCGGCGTAGAAGAGGTCGAAGTGGAGGCCGAGCTCGTCGCCCGGGGCGAGCGGCTGCGCGAGGCGGTAGGTCCGGACCTGGAAGCGGTCGTCGTAGCGCTCGAGGGTCGCCGGGCGGTCGAACTCGAGGGCGCGGACGTCGATGTCCTCGTCGGTCATCGTCAGGTAGACGGTGTCGATCGCCGCGTCGGAGCGGTTCTTCATCCGGTAGTCGCCGACGGCCGCGAACTGCCCCTCCTCCGGGAAGAGATCGACGGCGACGTCGACGGCGATCACCCGCGGCTGCGGATCGTCCTTGATCCCCCGGTACTCGCGCTCGTAGGTCGCGCGCATCGCCTCGCGGGTGTCGCCCGCCTGATAGCGGTGGAGGATGTTCGTGTTGTAGTAGATGAAGCCGCCGAGGCCGGCGAAGGCGATCGCCGACGCGCCGGTGACGGCGACGACCGGCCGGCTGAGGCGAGCCCGCGCGTAGCGCAGGCGGTCGCGCAGGCGCCCCTCCTTGCCGCGCTGGAGGACGAGCTGGCCGAGGGTCACGAGGAGGAGGCCGCCGGCGAGCCAGTAGGCGCTGAACCACAGGTAGGGGCCGACGTCGGGGCCGAAGCCGTTGAGGTCCGAGTAGCTCGGATCGGGGGCGCTGCTGAACTGGTAGAGGCGGTGATCGAAGTCGAGGGCGCTCATGACCCCCTGCGCGATCCAGTAGCCGATGACGACGACGTGGCCGAGGAACTTCGAGCCGACGAGCGCGTGGACGGCGAAGGTGAGGAGGCTGATCAGCACCAGCCACGGGAAGGTGACGCCGAAGAGGTGGCCGAGGTA
The DNA here is from genome assembly GCA_020431135.1 of Myxococcales bacterium. GTDB lineage: Bacteria > Myxococcota_A > Polyangia > Nannocystales > Nannocystaceae > JADJRG01. The sequence goes on from JAGQIT010000243.1 coordinate 5,656, forward strand.
GACGCCGACCTCAATGTCGTAGAAGCCCTTGCCGACCTGGATCAGCACGCCGGTGACGAAGAGCGCGAGGAGCAGGACGACGTGGATCCCGAGGAGCGCGAGGAGCTTGGCCGCCAGCGGCAGGCCGGTCGGCACCGGCAGCGCGTCGTGGATCTGATCGAGGCCGAGGCTGCGCTCGCGCCACAGGAGCTCGCCGGCGTAGAGCGTGGTGATCAGGAAGAGGAAGAGCGAGAAGGAGCCGGTGACCACCTCGGCGACGACGTAGGTCCGCGGGTAGACCGTCGTCCCGTAGATCGCGTCGGCGTCGACGGCGACCGCGACCATGAAGATCATGCCGATCGCGACGATCGCCAGGAAGAGCGGCGACCGCGTCGTGCCGCGGAAGTAGAGGCGGACCATCGACGCGAGCTGGCGCGCCCGCGCCCCGAGGCCGCCCTTGAGGCTGGCCTTCGGCAGCTCGATGCGCGGGCCGATCGCCGGCGCCGCGGCGGGCTTCGCCGGCTCGACCGGCGCCCTCCTCTTCTTGCGCCACTTGAACCACCGCCGGCCCTTGAGGCCGTGGGCGTCCATCTTGAAGAGGCGCGCGGCGGCGGCGAAGATCGCCAGGCCGGCGCCGACCCAGATCGCGCGGTTGATCGCGAGGAGCCCGGTGAAGGGGAGGAGCTGGCTGTTCTTCTCGGCGATCGTCCAGTCGCGCGTGACGAGGCTCGTCGCGGCGACGCCGAAGGGATCGACGAGCGCCGCCGTCGTCTCGCTGTCGAAGTCGCTGACGAAGGACATCGCCACGCTGTAGCCGATGAAGAGCGCCATCCCCTGGACGTAGACGGCGAAGAGCGAGCGGCTGAGAACGCCGACGGCGAAGAAGAGCGCGGTCGCCAGGAAGGTGTTCGGGACCGTGTAGATCAGGAAGGGCCAGACGTGGGCCGCGAGCGAGAAGGGCCCGAGGCCGTCGGCGTCGACCCACGGCATCGCGGCGCCGACCATCAGGCCGAAGGGGACGCCGGCGAAGACGACGAGGGTGACCAGGTAGGCGCCGAGGAAGCGGCCGCCGAGGTAGTCGAGCTTGCCGATCGGCGTCGTGAAGAGGAGCTCGTGCGCCTTGAACTGGTAGTCGCGGAGGACCGCCGCGCCGGCGATCGCCGAGGTGATGACGACGCCGAAGATCGTCAAGATCATCGTCGCCCAGTTGATGACGTTGGGCGAGTTGTCGTGGACCCGCGCCGACGCGCCGCCGATGTGGACGACGTCGGTCGACATGAAGCCGAAGGCGAGGAGCGCGAGGACCCCGAAGTAGATCCAGGTGACCGGCCGGCGCAGGTGGTAGCGGAGCTCGAAGCGGGCGACGGAGAGGAGCATCAGGCGGCCTCCGCGGCGCTCACCTGGTGGAAGTAGACGTCCTCGAGATCGGGCTCGACGGCGGCGAAGCCCTCTCCCGGCGAGGCGTCGGCGAAGACGCGGATCTCCGGGCGGCCGGCGATCAGCCGCGTCGAGATCACGCGGTGGCGCTGCTGGAGATCGGGGAGCGCGTCGCGGGTCGTCCGCAGGCGCCAGATCTTGCCCTGGATCGCGGCGATCAGCTCGTCGGGCGCGCCCTGCTGGCGGACCGCGCCGCGGGCGATGATCGCGACGTTGGAGCACAGCTCACGGACGTCCTCGACGATGTGGGTCGAGAGGATGACGACGATGTTCTCGCCGACCTCGCTCAGGAGGTTGAGGAAGCGGTGGCGCTCGGTCGGGTCGAGGCCGGCGGTCGGCTCGTCGACGATCACGAGCTTGGGGTCGCCGAGGAGGGCGATGGCGATCCCGAGGCGCTGCTTCATGCCGCCCGAGAAGCCGCCGACGTTGACCTTGCGCACGTCGGCGAGGTTGGTCTGCTCGAGGAGCGCCGAGACCACGCGGGCGCGCTCGCGCGAGCGGGTGATCCCCTTGAGGGTGGCGAAGTGATCGAGGACGACCTCGGCCGAGAGGTTCGGGTAGAGGCCGAACTCCTGCGGAAGGTAGCCGAGGACCCGGCGCACGCCGTCCTTGTCGCGCAGGACGTCGATGTCGCCGAGGCGGATCGACCCGGCGTCCGGCTCCTGCAGGGTCGCGATCGTCCGCATCAGCGTCGACTTGCCGGCGCCGTTAGGCCCGAGGAGGCCGAACATGCCCGTCGGGATCTTGAGCGAGACGCCGCGCAGCGCCCGGGTGCCGCCCGGGTAGGTCTTCGAGAGATCTTCGATCACGAGCTCCATGGGTCCCCTGGTGTAGGTCCTCAGACGCTACACCGGCGCGCGTGGTTTCGTCGGCGTCGAAGGGCGGCGGTCGATATCGCCCCTGCGCCGCGGAATGTCCCGCCGAACAGCGTTGATTAGGCGATCCGCGCCGGCCTGCGCCGATCGCCGGCGGCGTGACTCAACGGCGAAGGAGGGCCCGCCGCGTCGGGTGCTCGACGACCGACTCGCGCTCCGAGGTCGTCGCCTCGTCGCCCGCCCGCCGGAGCACGCGGGCGTAGAGGGCGGCTCCGGGCGCCGCGGTGATCCCGTGGGCGACGACGCTGAAGACCACCGCGGTCACCGCGACGGTGAAGATCATGCTGACGTTCGGCGCGCTCGAGCGCTCGACGATCAGCAGGCCGTAGAGGAAGGTCGCGAGGCCGCGCGGGCCGAACCACCCGAGGAAGACGTGGCTCGCCGGCCGCAGCCCGGCGCCGAGGAGGCTGAGCGAGGTCGGCAGCATGCGGACGACGGTCAGGCTGAGGAGCGCGTAGATCGCGATCGCCGGGGTCAGCTCGCCGAGCGCGGGCCAGGCGAAGACGTTGCCGAGGAGGAGGAAGACGAGGAGCATCAGCAGCGCCCCCTCGGCCTCGAGGAACTTGTGGACGCTGCGCGTGAACCCGCGGGCCGCGTCGCCGAGGAACATGCCGGCGACGAAGGCCGCGATGAAGCCGTTGCCGCCGATCGCCTCGGCGAGGGCGTAGGAGAGGAGCGCCATCGCCAGGGCCCCGAGCCGCTCGAAGGCCTCGCCCATCCACCTGTGATCGCGAGCCGCGGTCGCCACCTTGCCGCCGAGGTAGCCGACGGCGATCCCGGCGATCGGCCCGAGGACGAGCTGCTCGCCGGTGAAGAGCGCCCACTCGCCGGCGCTGCGCCCCTCCTCGCCCATGCCCGCGAGGCCGGCGAAGATGAGGACGATCGGCAGGGCGATCCCGTCGTTGAGGCCGCTCTCGACGTTGAGCGCCTGGCGGATCTTGACCGGGACGCGCTCGCTGTTGACGACGACCTGGCCGAGGGCCGCGTCCGTCGGCGCGAGCACGGCCCCGAGGAGCGCCGCCTCCCAGATCGACAGGTCCGGGAAGACGAGGAGCGCGACGCCGGTGCCGAGGGCGACGGTCAGCGGCAGGCCGAGGCCGAGGAGGCGCAGCGGCAGCCCGGCCTCGCGGCGGAGGACCCGGAGATCGATCCGCGTCGCGTCGGCGAAGAGCACGAGGATCAGGGTGATCTCAGCGAGGGCGTGGATCGCCGCGTGATCGGGCGCGAGGTTGAGAACGCCGAGGCCGAGGCCCGCGCCGCCGCCGGCGACCATGCCGGCGATCACGAAGGCGAGCGGCGGCGTGAGGACGCTGTCCGCGAGCCGCCGCGAGACCAGCGCGTAGGCGAGGACGAGCCCGGCGATGACGGCGAGTGTCTTCCCATCCATGCTCGACTCCCGCCGCCTCGAGGTGCGCTAGCCCGGGGTGATCACGCCGAGGAGCTGGAGGGCGCCGACGACGATCGCCGCGAGGGCCATCAGGCCGCCGTTGAACGCCGCGAGCGTCGGCGCCATCCACATCTCGGTCCAGGTCTCGAGGGTCGCGTTCTCGAGGTCGTCGGGGTCGTAGATCACCGTGACCTCGGCCCCGCGCTTGCGCCCCCAGGCGAGGCCGATCTTGCTCTGGACCTCGCCCTCGCGGCCGTCGTCGGTGGTGAAGGCGACGACCCCGTAGGTGCTCGAGTTGCCGGAGACCGGCGACTGCGCGCCCTTCGAGCCGACGAAGCGCCCCTTCGCCCGCTTCCCCTTGGCGACGAGCTCGCGCATGTTCTTGGCCAGCCAGCGCGCGAGGAGGAGCTGGAGGAGGCCGATCGCGATGAAGCCGAAGTAGGCGAGGGCGTGGGGGAGCGGCACGGCGGAGACTCTAGCAGCCTCCGCAGGCACGCGTCCCCCGGCGCTCTACGCCAGGAGCTCGTCGACCAAGGCGCCGCCGTCGACGGTCGCCACGGGGCGGCCGGTCGCGCTCTCGCGGGTCTCGTCCGGGTCGAGGCCGACGAGGGTCGCGACGGTGCGGAAGAGGTCCGGGACGGTCACCGGCCGCTCGCTGATCTCGCGGCCGTCGCGATCGGTGGCGCCGATGACCTGGCCGCCGCGGATCCCCGCGCCCGCGAGCGCCGCGGCGCTGATCTTCGGGAAGTGGTCGCGGCCGCCCTTGGCGTTGATCGTCGGCGTCCGCCCGAAGTCGCCGATGCAGATGACCAGCGTCGACTCGAGGAGGCCGCGGTCGTGAAGATCGTCGAGGAGCGCCGACATGCCGGCGTCGAGCTCGGCGCCGAGGCGGGCGACGCGGGGGAAATTGTCCTCGTGCGTGTCCCAGCCCTTGAGGGCGACCTCGACGAAGGGGACCCCGACCTCGACGAGGCGACGCGCGAGGAGGCAGCCCTGGCCGAAGGCGGAGGCGCCGTAGCGCTCGCGATCCGCGGCCGCCTCGCGCTCGAGCGCGAAGGCCTCGAGGGCCGGCGACGACATCATCGTCAGGGCCTGGTCGACGACCTGGCGGTGCCCCGTGACGGTCGGCGAGGCGACGCGCGCGGCGAAGCGATCCTCGAGCCCGCGCCAGAGCTCGACGCGGCGGGCCAGGCGGGCGTCGTCGACCCCGAGGGCCGGCGTGAGGTTGCGGATCGGCTTCGTCGGATCGCCGACGACGAAGGGGGCGTGGGCCGCCCCGAGGAGCCCGGCGCCCTGCCCTGGCCCGGCGATCGACACGTAGCTCGGCAGCGTCCCGCGCTCGCGCGAGGCGGCGACCAGCGAGCCGAGCGACGGGTGGAGGGCGCCCCCCTGCGGCGGGTAGCCGGTGTGCATGAGGTAGCGGGCGCGATCGTGGTTGCCCTCGCGGCTGGTCAGGCTGCGGATCACGGCGACGTCGCGGAGGCGGCGGGCGAGCCTCGGCAGGTGCTCGCTGACGCGGACGCCGGGGAGCGCGGTGCGGATCGCCTTGAGGCCGCCGCCGGTCTCGCGCCCGGGCTTCGGGTCCCAGGTGTCGATCTGGCTGGCGCCGCCGTGCATGAAGAGGAGGACGCAGCTGCGGACCGGGCCCTGGCTGGCGGCCGCGCGCCGCGGATCGGCGAGCGCGGCCGCGATCGCCCCGAGGCCGAGGCGGAGGAAGGTGCGGCGGTGGATCGTCGTCATCACGGGCTCCCTTCAGTGGTTGGTCGTGAACTCGCTGCTGAGGAGGAGGGCGTAGAGGAGATCCTCGTAGGCCCGGGTGTCGCCGGGCTGCGCCTCGATGAAGGCGCGGGCCTGCGCGAGCTCGTCGGCGTCGGGGCGGCGGGCGTAGGCGCTGAGGTAGAGCGCCGCGATCCCGGCGTCGATCCCCTCGGCCTCGGCGCGGTCGATCGCCGCCGTCACCGTCCCGCCGGCGCGCTCGCGGACGCCGACGTTGCTCAGGTCGCCGTTGAGGAGGAGGAGCGCCTGCGGGACGTTGCCCGAGAAGCTCTCGGCCTCGGCCATCTCGTCGTCGGCGAAGACGAAGGAGTACTCGCGCAGGGCGGCGTCGCGGCGGTCGACGAGGCGGCGGCGGTAGGCCGCGCGATCGCTGTCGGCGACGCCGGTCGCCTCGACCATGCTGTCGAAGAGCTGGCGAGCGCTGAGCGGGCGGACAGCCGCCCGCGCGAAGACCCGCGCCGCCGCGCCGCGATCGTCGGCGCCGGAGGCCGAGCGCTGGTAGGCGTCCGAGAGGACGATCGACCGCAGGAGCGCGCGGTGGTCGTAGCCGCTGGCGACGAAGTCCGCAGCGAGGCGCTCGAGGGCCGGCGGGTGGCTCGGATCGTTCTCGCCGACGAGGTCGTCCCAGGGCTCGACGAGCCCGCGCCCGAGGAGCATCGACCAGCTCCGGTTCGCCGCCGCCTTGGCGAGGAGGTCGGAGCCGCGGATCGCCCGCACGAGCGCCTCGCGCCGGGTCTCGCCGTCATCCGGCGCGACCTCGCGGCCGAGGAAGCGCGGGCGCACGACCTCCCCCTTGCCGCCGTCGCTCGTCGGCATCCGCAGCTCGCCGCGCGGGCGCTCGACGATCCGCACGCCCGGCTCGCCGCCGCCGGGGAGCCGCCGCGCCTGCGTCCGCCCGAAGTAGGCGGCGAAGGCGTAGAAGTCCTCCTGTTTGTACTGATCATAGTAGGGGTGGTCGTGGCATTGGGCGCAGTCGATCTGGACGCCGAGGACGATCCGCGCGGTCGCCCCGGCGACCGCCTCGACCTGCTTGCCGCGCCCGCGGACCAGGAGGTAGCTCGCCGGTCCGCCGTCGCTGTAGTCGCCGGACGCCGTGAGCACGTCGGCGATCATCGCGTCGTAGGGGCGCCCCTCGCCGAGCTGCTCTTCGAGCCAGGTGACCGTGCCGGCGCGGAGGCGGCGGCCGAGCCCCTGCGGCTGCGCCTGGCCGAGGAGGAGGTCGGCGTAGACGTTGGCCCAGTAGGTCGCGTACTCGTCGCTGGCGAGGAGGGCGTCGACGAGGCGCGCGCGCTTGTCGGCGGCGGCGTCGTCGAGGAAGCGGGCGGCCTCGGTCGCCGCCGGGATCCGACCGACGAGATCGAGGTAGACGCGGCGGACGAACTCCGCGTCGTCGGCCGGCGCCGCGACCGCACCGCCGCCGGTCTGGCCGGTCGCGCTGACCTTCACCGCGTCGATGACCCTGGTCGCGATCGCCAACGTGGCGCTGATCGGGCTGCTGCTCAGGCGCGCTCGGCGAGCTCCTTGAGGTTGAGGAGCTGGCGACGCATCATCACCAGGTCGCCCCAGGCGAGCACCCGGGACCACGCCCAGGCGATCGGCCCCCGCTGGCTGGTCGTGATCCGGCAGACCAGGCGGGAGCCGGCGCCGGACGGCTCGACGGCGTAGGTGACCGCGGTCCGGCCGAGGACCCTCGGGATCGTGACGCCCGTCCACTGGTGGCCGGGCTCGACGTCGGTCACGCGGAAGACCTGCAGGCGCTGGCCCACCTCCACGTGGTCGGCGCCCGCCACCAGGTGCCGCGGCGAGGGGCGACCGCGGTTGTCGATCCAGTCGTAGGAGTACGGCGCGACCGCGATCTGGCACACCGCGCGCCACACCCGGGCCCGGGACGCGTCGACGTCGACGGCCCGGGTCATCCGCAGCACCGGGCCGCGGACCAGCTCCTCCGCGCGGTCGTCGGCCGGGTAGCGGCGGGCCAGCTCGGCCGGGGTGCAACCCCAGGCGAGCGGGAGGAGGCCGGCCACGGCTGTGCCCTCCTCAGTCGCCCTCGGCGAGCGCGCGGGACCGGTCGCGCGCGGCCTCCATCGCGGCGAGGAACGCGGCCCGGACCTTGTGGACCTCGAGCTCGCGCAGGGCGGCCGCCGTGGTGCCGGCG
>JAGQIT010000244.1:0-12533 GCA_020431135.1 Myxococcales bacterium
TGGCGAAGCGGGCGACGAGCGTCCACCCGCCCTCGTCGGTCGTCATGTCGCAGTAGACGTCGAAGGGCCCGTTGCCGACGTCGATCGCGTAGACGCCGTCGGGCGCCATGACGTCCGCGTCCTTGATCGCCTTGCAGCTCACCGGGAGCTGGCACGAGTTGAGGCAGCCGTCGAGGTTGTCGTCGTTGCCGTCGTCGCAGGCCTCGACGCCCTCTTGGACGACCATGTCGCCGCAGACCGCGAGGGTGCACTGGTTGAGGCACTCGTCGGTGTCGACGTCGTTGCCGTCGTCGCACTCCTCGACGCCCTCCTGGACGACCATGTCGCCGCAGGTCGCGGCGACGCACGAGGTCAGGCACTCGTCGGTGTCGACGTCGTTGCCGTCGTCGCACTCCTCGACGCCCTCCTGGATGAAGCCGTCGCCGCAGGAGGCGGCGACGCAGGTGCTGAGGCACGCGTCGGTGTCGACGTCGTTGCCGTCGTCGCACTCCTCGCCCGCCTGGAGGATGCCGTCGCCGCAGGTCGGCAGCGCGCACTGGTTGGTGCACTCGTCGTCGTCGACGTCGTTGCCGTCGTCGCAGCCCTCGACGCCGTCGTGGAGGATGCCGTCGCCGCAGGTCGCGTTGACGCAGGTCATGAGGCAGGCGTCGGTGTCCTCGGCGTTGCCGTCGTCGCACTCCTCGCCGTCCTGGACGATGCCGTCGCCGCAGACCGGGGAGGTGCAGGCGTTGGTGCAGGCGTCGGCGTCCTCGGCGTTGCCGTCGTCGCACTCCTCGCCGTCCTGGACGATGCCGTCGCCGCAGGCGGCGAGGGTGCAGGCGTTGGTGCAGGCGTCGGCGTCCTCGGCGTTGCCGTCGTCGCACTCCTCGATCCCGGCCTGGACGGCACCGTCGCCGCAGGTCGCGTTGACGCAGGTGCTGAGGCACTCGTCGGTGTCGTCGGTGTTGCCGTCGTCGCACTCCTCGCCGGGGTCGACGTTGCCGTCGCCGCAGACGGGCGCCGTTCCGGTCGACTCGCTCGTCGTCTGGTCATTGCCGGTCGTCGTCGAGTCGGTGGTCGAGTCGGTGGCCGACGCGGTCCCGGTCTCGCTGTCGCTCTCCACCGCCGTGTCGTCGCCGCTGCAGGCCGCGAGCCCGAGGGCGAGGAGCGAGTACGCAGCAAATCTAGAGGTCATGAATCGTCGCATGTCTATCTCTCCAATCCCATTCCATGTCACCGCGACCGGACGAATGCGGTCGCCAGTCCAGTATCGGCGACGTCCGCTCAGAGCGCCATGGACGTGGATATCGCGGGTTCTACCACCTCGCGTGGCGCGAGCCCCCGCCGTTGAGGAGGGCTAGTCGTCGAGCGTCGGGTGGCGGGCGTCGTGGGTGGACGCGCGGACCGTCGTCGCGGGCGAGCGACGGGCGTCGCGGCGCTCCTGCGCATACGGCGTTTCGCCGCGTCGATGAGCGCCGCGCAGGTTGTTGTTGGATGTGTGTGTGCGGCGCGTCGCGATCGCGGCTGTCGGCGGCGCGAGGTCAGGTGTGAATGGACCTACACGACGGCCCCGCGGCCGTCATCGGGCGGCCCCGCTGCTCACTGCGAGATTCGCAGGTCGCAGATCACAGCTCGCGCCGCGTCACCCAGCTGTGAGCGCGACGCGGGCAGGCGGACACGGGCCGCGCCGCGGTCCTAGTCCGTGAGGACCTTGAACTCGATGCGGCGGTGCTTGCCTGACCGGCCTTGGTGTCGTTGGTGTCGATCGGCTCGTCCGGACCGGCGCCGCGGGTCGTGATCCGCCGCTCGTCATCGCGGACGCTCTCGGCTCCGACGACGATCGCTGCGCGGACCACACGGGGCTGCTGCGACGGGCTGCTAGGAGTCGCCGAGGGTGCCGAGGAGGAAGAGGCTGCCGGCGTCGTGGAGCGTGCGGCCGGAGAGGAAGCGGATGAACGAGTCCTCGAACTCCTCCATGTCGACGCTGCCGCTGCCGTTGACGTCGACGCTGTGGAACGCCTGCGGGTGGCCGCGCTCGACCCCGATCGACGCGAGGTATTGGGTGTGCTCGCGCGGCGTGATCAGGCCGTCGCCGTCGACGTCGATGCTGCGGAAGATGACGTAGAGGACGCCCGTGAGCCAGCTCGGCGCGCGGCCGTCGCGGAGGATCCGATCGATCAGCACCTGCGTCGTGCTCCGCCAGGTCTGCGAGCTCAGGGTCTCGTTCGTCGCGATCCCTCCCCAGGCGCACAGGCGCTCCCACAGGCGCTCCGTGGCCCAGAGCAGGCCGACGTAGCTCGGGTGGTCGGTCGACCAGCCGTGCTGGGCGCGGACGTAGGCCGCGCGGCGCAGGAGGGCGTTGCGGCTGAGCTCGCCGCGGCCGTGCCAGGCGAGGCGGCGGTAGAGGGCGTCAGTCCGCTCGAGGCGGCGCTGGGTGTCGTCCTCCGTGAAGGCCTCGACCGGCGGCGGCGGGGCCTCGGCGGCGGGCGGCCCCGCGTCGACGCCCGGCGCCTCGGCGCCGAAGAGCACGCGGAGGTAGCGGTCGATCATCGGCTGGTCGACGACGAGGTCGGCGAGGCCGGTCTCCTCGGCGGTCAGCGACGCGAGGAGCTGCGGCCCGAGCGAGCGCGGCGAGAAGCCGAGAACGATGCGCTCGGGGTCGCGGCGGGCGAACACCGGGACCAGCGGGTAGAGCGGGTGGTCCCGGTCAGTGACCTCGGCGACGAGGCGCTTTTGCCAGGTCTCGGGGTCGATCTCGGTGACCTTGAAGCCGTTGGCGTTGAGGCGCTCGACGATCGTCGACCACGGCAGGTTGCGCGGGTTGGCGAGGTTGTAGCCGCGGCCGCGGCTCTCGACGCGGTGCGAGAGGTTGACGATCGCCTGGACGACGCGGTCGACCGGGACGATGTTGAGGACGACGTCCTGGTTGGGGGCGACGCCCATGCGCACGCAGCCGGTGATCAGGCGGACGACCCAGTCGTGATCCGACCAGCGGCCCGTGCGGCTGTGCCCGGAGATCGACGCCGGCCGGTAGATCGCCACCGGCACGCCGCGATCGCGGGCGGCGAGGATGAGGTGGTCGGCGACCCACTTGCTCTTGACGTAGCCGAGGTCGACGAACTTCGAGCACAGGTAGGTGTCGTCGAAGAGCGGCCGGCGGAAGATGTGGGCGTCGGACTCGATGTCGCGGCGCGGATCGAGGCTGAGGCTGCCGACGATGCTGTAGGTCGAGATGTGGTGGAGCGGCTTGAGGCGGGTGGTCGTCGCCAGGCGCAGGAGATCGAGGGTGCCGAGGACGTTGGCGGCGCGCAGCGCCTGGTAGGGGTAGGCGAAGTTCACCAGCGCGCCGCAGTGATAGATCGTGTCGATCTCGGCGCCGAGCTCGGCCCAGATCGCCTCGGTCTGGCCGAGGCGCGGGTGGCTGAGGTCGCCGGGGAGCGCCCGGATGCGCGCCGCGAGGGCCTCGTCGTCGAGGTCGTAGGTCGCGAGGATCTCGCGGATCCGGCGGCGGCCGGCGGCGGCCGTCGGCGCGCGCACGAGGCAGGTGATCGTCCCCTCGGTGCGGTCGAGGAGCTCGCGCAGGAGGTAGGCGCCGAGGTAGCCGGTCGCCCCCGTGAGGAGGATGTTCTTCGGGACATCCGCGGCCGGGAGGATGTCGGCGGCCGGGCGGATGTCGTCGGGGAGCGAGGTGTCGGCGAGCGGATCGACGACGACCTCGGAGGCGCCGGTGCCGACGGCGCGGGCGGCGAGCTGCTCGATCGTCGGGTACGACCACACGAGGTCGACGGCGAGGTCGGTGCCGAGCCAGTCGTTGAGGTCGGCGATGAAGCTCGCGGCCATCACCGAGTCGAGGCCGATCTCGGAGAGCGGCTGGCGGCGATCGATCGCCGCCTCGGGGAGCTGGAGCTCGTCGGCGAGCCAGCGGACGATCCAGTCCTGGACGGCGTCGCTCTCGGCGTCGGCGGTGCTGCCCTCGCTGAGCGGCGGCGCCGTCGGCTCGGGCTCGGTGTAGTGGCGGCCGAGGTAGGGGTCGGGGCGGCGATCGACGCCCGGCGGGTCGCAGTCGACCTCGCCGATCGACCCGCGGAAGCCGCGGACGCGCTCCTCGATCGTCGCCGCGCTGAAGCCGGCGATCATGTCGTGGGCGCGGGCCTGGGCGATCTTCTCCTCGAGGTTGCGGGTCGCCCACCGGAGCGCGTAGACGTCACACTCGTCGGCGCTCGGCGAGGTCGCGAGGATGGCGGCGAGGAGGGTCGCGGCGACGCCGACGTCGCCGAGGAGGAGGTGGAACCACCGCGCGGCGCCGACCGGATCGGAGCTCGACTCGCGCTCCCAGCGGCGGCGCAGCTCCTCGACGAGGCGGCGCAGGTCGCCGGCCAGCGGCTTGGCGCCGAGCTCCTCGATGAAGCCCGTGAGCTCCTCGCTGCGGTTCCACAGGCGCGAGCCGACGTACATCGCCAGCGACTCGGTCGGCCCCTGGAAGATCCGCAGGACGCGGGCGTCGCGGAGGAGCTTGGGCGCGTGGTTGTTCTCGACGTAGCCGCGGCCGCCGAGGAGCTGGAGGAGGGCGTCGGCGGCGGCCCAGAAGAACTCGGGGCCGGCGATCTTGGCGACCGCGTAGAGCTCAGGCGGGACGCTGAGGCCGGCGTCGAGGCGGTCGGCGATCCGGTAGACGAGCGCCTCGATCGTCGCCGTCTTGGCGAGGATCTTCGACAGCCGCGTCCGCGTCACCGGGTTCTCGAGGAGGCGGCCGGTCGACACCTCACGGCGCTCGGCGTAGCGGAGCATGAGCTGCGAGCAGCGCTTGAGGCCGCCGAGGCTCATCGCCGCGATCGCCAGGCGGCCGTACATCATCGCGTCCTGGGCGACGTCCATGCCGCGGCCGGGCTCGCCGAGGCGCGAGCTCTCGTCGACCTTGGCGCCGCCGAGGTGGACCGTGTTCTGGATCAGCCCCCTGACGCCCATGGTCAGGGACTCGGGGCCCTGGCGCAGGCCCTCGGCGCCCTGCGGGATCGCGAACGCGCTGACGCCCCGCGAGCGGCCGTCGGCGTCGAGCTCCTGGACGAACGCGTGGATGACCCCGGCCCAGGCCGCGGCGCCGCTCCACCACTTGGTGCCGTGGAGGCGCCAGCCGCCCGGGCTCGGCACGGCGTAGCTCTCGATCGTGTTCGGGTTCGAGCTCGCGTTCGGCTCGGTGAGGGCGAAGGCCGCGAGCTCGCGGCCCTGGGCGAGGCGCGGCAGGAGCTCGGCCTGGACCGACGGCGTCGCGTGGCGCAGGAGCGGGCGGACGCCGAGGACGTTGTTGAGGGTGACGAAGAGCGCGAGGGTCTGGTCGATCGCGCCGAGCTGCTCGATCACCCGCAGGAGGCCGCGGGTGTCGAAGCCGAGGCCGCCGAACTCGCGCGGGATCTGCATGCCGAGGAGGCCGCGGTTGCCGAGGTCGAGGACGATGTGCGGCGGGATCGTCCGGCGCTCGTCGATCGCCTGCGTGTCGATCCGGCGCTCGGCGTACTCGCGCAGCCACTCGAGGTGGCTGTAGACCTCGCTCGCCGGGCTGGGGGTCGTCGTCGAGGCCGGGGTCGGCGCGGTCGGCAGGGTCTGGGGCTCGTCGCTGAGCTCGGCGCGGACGACCTCGCTCAGCCAGCCGCCGACGAGGCGCTGCTTGCCGGCGAGGAACGCCTTGCGGCACGAGCTCCGCCGCTTCTTGCCGCTCGAGGTCTTGGGGACGCCGCCGGGCTCGACGAGCTGGATCGCGTCGACGGCGACCTCGTGCTCGTCGGCGACGGCCCGGCGGATCGCCTCGACGACGGCGTCGCGGTCGAGGTCGATGATCGCCTCGCGGCGGACCTCGGCGATGACGATCACGCGCTCGAGGGTCCGCGCGGTCATCGAGAACGCCGCGGCGCCGCCGGGGCGCAGGGCGGGGTGGCAGTGCTCGACGGTCCACTCGATGTCCTGCGGGTAGTGGTTGCTCCCGCGGACGATGATCAGGTCCTTGAGGCGGCCGGTGATGAAGAGCTGGCCGTCGAGCATGAAGCCGAGGTCGCCGGTGCGCAGGAAGGGCTCGTCGCCCTCGTTGCCGTCGGCGTCGCGGATCTTCGCCCGGAAGGTCGCGGCGCTCTCCTCGGGGCGCCGCCAGTAGCCCTGCGCCCGCGACGGGCCGCCGACCCAGATCTCGCCGACGCGGTCGGCCGAGCAGCGCTGGTGGGTCTCAGGGTCGACGATCGCGACCTTGGTCTCGAGCATCGGCCCGCCGCAGCCGATCACCGGGCGCGAGTCCTCGGCCCCCGGCGCGAGCTCGCGGATCTCGTTCTGCTCGAGCATCAGCGCCGAGACGTGGCGGATGTGCGGGAGCTTGCGCGCGTGCTCGGCGGTGACCTTGAGGGTCGACTCGGCGAGGCCGTAGCCGGGCGTGAAGGCGGCCGGGGGGAAGCCGTGCGGGCCGAAGGCCTCGTTGAAGCGGGCCATCGTCTCGACGCGGATCGGCTCGGCCGCGTTGAGGACCATGCGCATCGTGTGGAGGTCGAGCTCGGCGCGCTCGGTCGGCCGGATCTTGCGGACGCAGTGCTCGAACGCGAAGTTCGGCGCGGCGCTGTGGGTGCCGCCGTAGGCGGTGATCGCCCGCAGCCAGCGGACCGGCCGCTGGATGAACGCCATCGGCGACATCTGGACGCAGTGGAAGCCGGTGTAGAGCGGCCCGAGGAGCCCGTAGATAAGCCCCATGTCGTGAAAGACAGGGAGCCAGGTGACCATGACGCTGCGCTGGTCGTGCTCCCAAGGCGCGTCGAGATCGCTGAGGTTGTAGAGGAGGTTGCGGTGGCTGACCATCACGCCCTTGGGCGTCGACGTCGAGCCGGAGGTGTACTGGAGGTAGGCGAGGGAGTGGCCGCCGATCGCCGGCGCCGACCACTGCGGCGCCGCGTCGAGGGCGACGGCGTCGGTGGCGATCCACTGGAGGCCGCGCAGCGACGGCGTGTGCTCCTCCCAGTCGTCGCGGCCGCTGAGCTGCGACTCGACGGTCAGCGCGAGCTTGGCCTCGCTGTCCGTGATGATCGAGCGCAGGCGGGCGTCGTGGCGGCGGCGCGACGGCGGGAACGCGGGGACGCCGACGACGCCGGCGTAGAGGCAGCCGAAGAACGCCGGCACGTAGTCGATGCCCGGCGGGTGGAGGAGGAGGGCGCGCTCGCCGGGGGCGGCGACGCGGAGGAGCTGGACGGCGATCGCTCGCGCGCGGCGGTCGAGCTCGGCGAACGTCAGGGTCCCGGCCTCGCGCTCGCCGTCCTCGAGAAACGTGTACGCCTTGGCGTCGGGCTGGGTCGCGGCTCGATGGCGGAGGAGCGCGACGAGCGTCTCGTGGATCGCGGCAGCGGACATTGAACTCCTATCACTCGGCAGCCTAACCCACCGAGGGCGAGAGCGGGGAGGGGACGGCCGTCGCCGCCGTCGATGAGCCCGAACGCGCAGGTCGAATCCACGCATCGTCGGCGTCCGGTCGCGCCGGCTCCCTCTGCGATCGCGGCATGTGCATGCGCATCGGCAGGCGGCGACGCGGAGGGGCGCGCGCTCGCGGTCGACGTCGACGACCCCGGGCGCGTCGCGTCTCGGCTACGATGCGGACGCATGCGAGTGCTTCGCGGTCACGGGCGGCGCTGGGTCGCCGCGGTCCTCTGCACGGCCGCCGCCTGCACGCGAGCCGACGACGGCGGCGCGGCGACGCCGGGTCCTGATCACGAGGTCGCCGAGCGAGCGACCGTGGAGGCGTCCGCCGTCGCGGAGGAGGAATCCCCGGCGAGCGCCCCAAAGACGGCCGTCCGCGACGAGCGTCCGTCGGCGCGCCAACCCGCGGGCCTCGACGCGCCGGCGACCCGACGCCGCTTCACCTTCACGCCGCGCTCGCTCGGCGAGCTCGACCGCGAGGTCGCGGCGACGTCGGCGGCCCTCGCCGCGAGCTTCGCCAAGTGCGAGCTCGTCGAGGGCACCTACGACCACCTCGGGACGCCGGCCCCGTACTTCGAGGTCCTCTGCGATCACGTCGTGGTCTTCGGGGTGCTCGGGTCGCCGCGCGCGGGTCCGCGCGATGACGCGCGAGAGGGGCCGCCGATCGTCGGTGTCCGCGTTCTCGCCCGCGAGATCACCCCGCCCTCCGGCTTCGGCGTCGGCGCGCGCTACGTCCCCCTGGCCGAGCTCAACCCGAGCCTCGAGTGTCGGCGCGCCGCTCTCCCGGGGGCCGGCGACCTCTTCCCCGAGGACTCGACGATCTGCGCCGCTGATCTCGCGCCGAACATCCTCTACCTCTTCCGCGGCCAGCGCTTCACCAGGGAGGCGCCGCCGCCCGAGGTCGAGGCCCTGCGGATCGACGAGCTCCTGTGGCTGCCTCAGGCGGCGCTCTAGAAATCCTGTCTTTGGGGTCATGTTTTATCGGCCGCGGTCCTGCGCGATGCGCTGTTCGGGCCCTGGGTCTCGAAGACACGCGAGGGACTGTCGATCGACTCACCCGTGACATCCTCAAGGAGCTAGGTCGGCCTCGAAAGCCGACGGTCCGAGCGCTCACCCGCGATCTCACGCAAAAACGTCGCCCCCGACCTCCGTCGATGCGCGGCCGTTCGTACGTCGTTCCGGGGGCGCTGAATCCTCCGAGGAGGGAGGCTGCGATAGCGCGCGCGGCACACTCGACGCCACCCCGTCGCGTGCTCGCCTGGCCGCCGACCCGTCAACGGGTAGCGCCGCGCTACGATAGAGAACAAGACCGGGAACACCCCTGTGAAGGAAACCTGCGCGATGCCCCAGCTCCTCGCCCGCTCCTTCGGCGCGCTCGCTCTCGGTGGAGGCCTCGCTCTCGGGGCCTTCAGCGTCGTGACCGAGCCGACGGCTGCCGTCGCCGCGACGAAGCCGCATGGCTCCTTTCTGTCGGCCGAGCTCCCTGGCGAGGTCAAGAGCGTCAGGGCGGTCCGCGACACGTTGGTCGGCGAGATAGAGCACCACACGGCGAGCGCGACGGTCGGCGGGACCGAGCTGTCGATCACCGCGACGGAGCTGCCCGGCTTCGTCACCGCCGTGACCAGCGACAACATGCTGTACCGCAAGGCCCGGCGCGAGCTCCTGCGCAACTACGACGGGACGTCCAGCGCCTGGAGCAGCTGCAGCCACGCCGGCTACGCCTGCCGGCTGCTCCGGTATGTCGGCGACGACGGCCGCAAGGGCGTCGCCCGCTTCTACCTCCACGACGGCGTTCTCGTCGTGGTCAACGCCGTGTACGTCGACGACGACGCGATCGCGAAGAGGTTCCTCGCCTCAGTCAAGTGAGCCTGGGTCGTCGCCGTCGTCACGCGGGCTCGGCCGCTCCTCGGGTCGCCCCGTCGGAGGCGGGTCTCGACCGCAGCCGCGCCGTCACGCCACCCGCCGGCCGATGGATCGTCGACGCCGCGAGGCGCAGCGGCGCCCGCGGATCGAGCTCGACGACGAAGCGGCGGAGGATCCGAGCGAGCGCGAGCTGGCTCTCCCACAGCGCGAAGGTGTTGCCGATGCAGGTCCGCGGCCCCGCGCTGAAGGGGAGGTACGCGTAGCGGTGCTGAGCGGAGATCGCCGCGTCGGCGAAGCGCTCGGGGCGGAAGGCCGCCGGCGACTCCCAGAACTCGGGGTGGCGGTGGAGGGTGTAGACGTGGAGCACCGCGTGGGCGCCGGCTGGGATCCGATAGCCGCCGAGCACGTCGTCCTCGACCACCGTACGCGGGACCAGCGGCGCCGGCGGATGGAGCCGGAGCACCTCCTGGAGCACCTGACGGGTCCACGGCAGCGACTCGAAGAGCTCCGGCGTCACCGGTCCTGGGTCGCCGCTCCGATCGGCCTCCGCGAGGAGCTCTTCCATCGCTTCGGGCGCCCGCGCCAGCGCCCAGAAGGTCCACGTGAGCAGCGTCGCGGTCGTCTCGTGGCCGGCGAGGTAGAGCATGATCACCTCGTCGCGGAGCTGGATCGCGTCGAGGGCTGCGCCGGTCTCCGGGTCGCGGGCGTGGAGGAGGGCGCTGAGCAGCGTGTCCTGCCCCTCTCCTGCGCGCGCGCGCGCGATGATCGCCTCGACCTCTTGATGAAGGGTCGCGAGCGCTCGCCGGAGGCGAAGGTTGCTCGGGGTGGGGATCGCCAGGGGGAGCGCGACCGAGGCCGCGCCGCGGGCGTGGACGATAGAGAGCGCGGCGTCGAAGGCTCGTCCCGAGCTCTCCGCCCCCTCGCCCGCCAGCTCGACGCCGAAGAGCGTGCGGCCGACGATGCGCATGGTCAGGGCGACGAGCTCGCGCTGAAGATCGAAGGGGCGGCCGTCCGCGTAGCGCCGGGCCCAGCGCTCGACCATCGCGTCGACGCAGGAGCCCATCGCCTCGAGGAGCTTGGCGACGCCGGCGCGGGTGAAGGCCGGCTGCGCGAGGCGCCGACGCCAGGCCCAGGCCGCGCCCTCGGCCGTCACCAGGTTGGTCCCCGTGATCAGCCGGATCGGATCGTACGTCGGCCCCTTGATGTAGTTGTGTCGGCGCTCGCGGAGGATCCGCTCGGCGCCGTCAGGATGGGCGATCGCGGCGGCGATCTTCCCGCCCGGCAGGCGCAGGCGCGCGAAGTCCCCGTACTCGGCGTGGAGCTTGGTGAAGGTGTCGAAGACGCCGCGCCGAGCGAAGGTCAGCATCGATCCGAGCACCGGGATCCCGGGCGGACCGGGGAGCGCGCGGCCCTCGACGCTCACGCGGCCTCGCTCTCGTGGCCGGCCTGGGCGGGCGCGAGCGGCAGGCGGAGGGTGAAGGTCGAGCCGACGCCGAGCGCCGAGTCCACGTCGAGCTCGCCGCCGAGGAGCGCCGCGAGCCGCCGGCAGATCGTCAGCCCGAGGCCGGTGCCGCCGTACTCCCGCGTGGTCGACGAGTCGACCTGGGTGAAGGGCTCGAAGATCTCCGCGAGCTTCTCCGCCGGGATCCCCACGCCGGTGTCGCGGATCGCGAACTCGACGCACTCCGCTCCGCCGCGGACGCTCCTGCGGACCTCCACGCGGATCGAGCCGTCGGCCGTGAACTTGATCGCGTTGGTCAAGAGGTTGACGAGGATCTGGCGGAGGCGGAGGCGATCGCTGCGGAGCGGCGGCAGGGTCTCGTCGATCGCGAGCTCGAGCGAGTCGCCGCGCTCGCGCGCGAGCGGCTCGAAGCTCTCGACGAGCTCGAGGAGGAGGGGGCGCAGCGGGATGGTCTCGAGAACGACCTCGATCCGCGCGGCCTCGATCCGCGAGAGGTCGAGGATGTCGCTGATCAGCCCGAGGAGGTGCTGGGCCGCGCCGGTGATCCGCTCGGCGTAGAGCGACAGCTCGCCCTCGCCGCGCTCCGCGACCTCCTCGCCGAGGAGCTCGCCGTAGCCGATGACGATGTTGAGCGGCGTCCGGAGCTCGTGGCTCATGGTCGCCAGGAACGTGCTCTTCGCCTCGTTCGCCGCGATCGCCTGGCGCGCGCGGAGCTCGGCCCGCTCCTCCTCGATCGCCGACTCCCGGGCCCGCTGCGCGAGCTCGCGGACCCGGAGGATCGCCTCATCCTTGGTCGCCTCGGACATCAGCGCGATCGCCACGAGGAAGACGACGACGAGGCATGAGACGGCGGCGATCATCGGCGGCCAGGACTCAGGGGCGATCATCACCGGGAACTCGACGCCAGCGACGTTCGCGGCGTAGAAGCCGAGGATCGTCGCGACTGTCAGCGCGCCCCAGACGATCGCCGGGCCGCGGCCGATCATCACCGCGGCGAGCACCGGGACCACCGAAAAGGAGCTCCAGATCGGTCCCCCGAGGCCGCCGAGCGTCGCCAGCGAGAGGGTGAGCTGGATGAAGACCCACGCGACGAGCCAGTTGCCGGCGACGGCGATCGACCCGGTCCGCCAGAGGATAGCGACGCTGAGCCCGTAGAGCGACGCGCCCATCAGCGGCTGGATGATCGCCGCGGTCACCAGCTCCGGCTCGACCACCTGGATCGTGACGAGCATGAGCACGAGGCCGAGGAGCGCGCCGGAGCCCGCGAGGCCGACGAGGAGGAGGCCGCGGCGGAGCGAGTCGACGTCGCTGCGCAGGGCCGAGGGCACCAGCTTCTCAAGACGGGCCAGACCTCGGCGTGATCCGCTCTGGCTCTGCCCCTGAACATCCACGCGGCGCCAGGATATCGTCTTTCGCTGGCCGGACCGAGACGCTGTCGATGCGGACATGCTGTTGTTGCGAGCAGTTCCTGCGCATTGAGGTTTGACAACCCCACGGTGTCGCTCCGTGACCAGGGCGCTCGCGCTCGCCTGGATGATCACGCGTCCCTACCGCGAGCCGTCTGCCGATCCCCAGCCGCGGGCGAGGACGCCTTCGCCCGTGGAGTGATGATCGATCTTCGCTCCGTTCCCGCTCCCACGAGCGGAGAGCACCCCGCCGTCCTTGAACCCGTCGGAACTCGCAGCGCGGCGCGCCGCGGTCCCCCCTGTGTCCACAACAAGCAGAGCGCCGAGGCGCCCGGTCCGAGCGTGAATCATGCGCACGTGGTCGAGCCGCGGGGAAGCGAGCCGCG
>JAGQIT010000244.1:12593-15954 GCA_020431135.1 Myxococcales bacterium
TCGGGCCCTCGCCCTGACCCTCCTCCTCACCGGGTGCGGCGCTGGCGAGGACGCCACCGCGGGGGAGGAGCAACCCGAGCTCCGCGCAGCTACTTGAGCTCGGCCCCCCAGACGTCCTTTGAGACCGGCCCCGTCGGCCCGTCCTCGAGGCGGCAGACGCCGATCAGATCGCTGATATCGACGCCGAGCGTGGAGCAGTCCTCGGTGTTCCCCCAGCGGAAGATCGCCCCACCGCCGGGGACGTCGACCGGATCGGCGCCCGGGGCCTTGAAGTCGTCGCTCATCCACACCGGCCAGCTCTCGCCCTCGAGGCCCTCCTGGGCGAAGTAGTCGAAGCCGGCGACGTTCTCCCAGGTGTCCCAGGCGATCCCCTCGGATGTCTCATCGGTCAGGTCTGCGCAGACGAGGGTGATGCAGACGCCGAGCTTCTCCTCGCCGATCGACATGTAGACGTGATCGCCCGGCGAATCCCAGACACCGTGGGAGCCCCAGGCGGAGTAGACGACCGGGTGGGTCTCGGCGTGGCGTTCGACGTCTGCCCACTCATAGATCCCGCCGAAGGAGTGGGCCGAGAGGTAGACCTGGCTCGGGCTCAGGGTGTCATCGGGGCCGCGGAGGAGGCGGACTGTGATGTGCTCCCAGTCGCCGACGTGGTTGCCCCAGATCGTGTCGACGACCTCCTTGCCGCGGTTGTACGGGTACCAGAAGAAGTAGACGAGGTCGACGACGTCCATGCCCTTGTCGGCGTAGAAGGCGTAGACCGGCGCCCCGTCGAGGTCGCCGGCGAAGAAGGGGAGGGTGTCGGAGGGGCTCTCGAGGGGCTCTGTCGAACGGATCCAGTGGTCGCCGTTGCCGTCGGCGAAGCGGGTCATGTGGGGGAAGGCGAACTCGACGGAGGAGGGGAAGTAGACCTCGTCTTCGTCGAGCCAGACGCGCGGCGCGTAGGCGACGAGGGCCTCGTAGCGCGGGTCGATCGGCGCGCCGGTGGTCGAGCTCGAGGAGGTCTCGTCGCCGGTCGTCGTGGTCGTCGAGGTCGAGGTGCTCTCGCTAGAGGTCGTGTCAGTCGAGCTGGCGCCTGTGCTGTCGCCTCCGCTCGCGCTGTCGCTGTCGCCGCTGCTTCCGCTCGTGCCGGTCGCGCTGGCGGTGGTGGTCGCGGTCGCGGTCGCGCTGGCGGTCATGGTGTCGCCGGTCGAGCTGCCGTCGTCGCCGCAGCCAGGGGAGGCGGAGGCGAAGGCGGCGAGCGTCGCCGCGAGGGGGCGCGCTCGCGGCCCGCCGCGTCGTCGTTTGCTCCGCGAGGTCCAGCCGAGTTCGATCGTCACAAGCGCGCCCATCTCCCACCTCCACGACCGCTGAGATCGCCGCCGCGAGCGTAGCACGACGGCTGTTCGGCGGGATCCGAGGGAGCCCCGCGGGGGGCTCGGAGGACGCGCGTTCGCGGCCGCCGCGGGGGCCGGTTGACGGCGCGGCCGCGAGACCGGACCCTCGAGACATGCGTGGTGTGAGCAGGTTGGTCGGCGCTCTCGTGATCGCCCTCGCCCTCGTCGGCTGCAAGGCGACGGTCGAGGGGGAGGCGAAGAAGTGGGACGAGAAGGTCGCGCAGATGCAGGGCTATGCGGTCGAGCACCCGAATTTCAAGGCGGCGATCGAGGACCACATGGCGGCCGCGACGACGCTCTTTGAGGACGCGAAGGCCAGGGGGCAGGGGGAGGAGGCGGCTGAGGCGATGGCGGCCGCGAACGCGCGGGTCGATGAGCTGCTCGATCTCTTCCAGCGCATCGACACGAAGAGGCGCGAGATTCGGCGCCTCGAGAAGGACCGCGACCTGATGTCGTTGAGCGCGCGGGTCGTGACGCCGGCGATCAGGGCGGCGGACGAGGCCGTCGACGCGGCGGACGACGCCCTCCGTGACGCGACTCCAGCCGACGCGGCGGCGGCCAAGGAGGCGCTGAAGGGGGTCGTCGACCGCCTCGATGACGGCGCCCGCGAGCTCCGGCGCCTCCGCGATCGGGCGAAGCGCGACCGTCGCAAGGAGGAGAAGGCGCTGAAGTCAGGGGCGGGGTCGAGCTCCCAGAGTTCGAGCGCGAGGACGACGCGGACCGAGACGGTGAAGGGGCTCCACTAGCGCTTGACCGCGCCTGCTCTGGACGAGCATCGGTGGTGTAGAACCGACCGGCGCGGACGTCGTCGCGGGAACGCCGGAGCTCATCACCGAGTGCCATGGCGCTCCGCGAGCGCAGCGCTCCGCGTGTACTTCTACCGGGGCATCTTCACCCCGACCCCATTCACCGGCCTGGACGCCTCGAGGAGTGCCTCTTGTCCCCCTGGGGGCCGTCCTTGCCGAGTCTGCGGCTGACTGGCTGGATTTCGGCCTGGCCATCATCACAGAGAGTGACCCCCGCGGATCGGTGCGCCGGGTTGCGGAGCACTGGATGCGACAGCTCGCGCAGTTGCTAGCGTAGCGCGGCGTGACTCTGATGAGTCTTGGCGGGAGTGTGTGAAGCGGCGATCGCCCAGTGCAGCGTCGTCCTCATACCTATTACTTCGGGCGTCTCTGGCCGCGGCGACTCAGCATAGGGCGTCGTGATGCGATGCCGCCTGTGCTCGGATTGTGCACGTCGCGGATTGCCCGTCTTCGGGAGGGGTTGGCGGCGTCCGAGTCGATGGGGCGCCGCTAGCCGGCGCGCGCGAGGGCGAAGTCGAGGGCGGCGCGCACGGCCGCGACCTGGGCGGCGTTGCAGATCGCCGGCGTCGCCTGCGGGCTGTCGGGGTAGACCTCGGTGGTGCTGGTGAAGCGCGCGTCGGTGAGCCCGGCGCACAGGCCGAGGGCCTTGAAGGGGTAGTTGATGACGCCGGGCTGGGTGACGTCGGCGCCGATGATCTTGCCGTCGGCGTCGGCCGGGGCGATGTGGGTGACGGCGCGGACGCCAGCGATGATCGCGGCCTGGAACTCCGGCTGCGGGTTCTCGGCGTCGCCGACGCAGTAGAAGCCGTCGGGGATTAGGCCGGGCTCGAAGGGCTTGCCGTCGCGGGCGGCGAGGGCCGGGCGGAACTCCTCCTCGTCGCTGTCGGTGGTCTCGTGGAGGTCGATGTGGACGAGGAAGTCGGCGCCTGTCTCATCGACCAGGCGCGTGAGGGCGGCGGACTCCTCGGCGGGGCTGTCGGCGACGAACGAGCGGTTGGGATCGACGGCCGCGGGGTTCCAGCGGTTGATCACCTCGTAGCCCCAGGGGCTGACGCAGGGGGCGACGAGGAGGTTGACGCGGCCGGCGTAGGCCCGCGCGGCCGCGCGCAGGAAGGCGAGGGCGCCCTGGACCCCGCTGGTCTCGTAGCCGTGGACGCCGCCGGTGATCAGCGCCCACGG
>JAGQIT010000245.1 GCA_020431135.1 Myxococcales bacterium
GAGTCGGGGACCGGCAAGGAGCTCGCCGCGCGGGCGATCCACGACGCGAGCGCGCGGGCGGCCGGGCCCTTCGTCCCCGTCGAGTGCTCGAGCCTCAGCGAGAACCTCTTCGAGTCGGAGCTCTTCGGCCACGACCGCGGGGCGTTCACGGGCGCCCACAAGGACAAGCGCGGGCTCGTCGAGGCGGCGGCGGGCGGCACCCTCTTCCTCGACGAGATCGGCGACGTCCCGCTCCACCTCCAGGTCAAGCTCCTGCGCCTCCTCGAGTCGGGGCTCTTTCGTCGGGTCGGCGACGCGACCCCGCGCGAGGCCGACTTCCGCCTGATCTGCGCGACCAACCACGACCTCGAGGCGGGGATGGCCGCGGGGCGCTTCCGCGAGGATCTCTACTACCGGATCAGCGCCTTCCCGATCCGCATGCCGCCGCTGCGCGAGCGCGGCGCGGACATCGATCTCCTCGCCGAGGCGATCCTCGCCGATCAGGGCCCGGGCAAGCGCCTCAGCGCAGGGGCGCTCGCGGTCCTGCGGACCTACGCCTTCCCCGGGAACGTCCGCGAGCTGCGCAACATCCTCGAGCGGGCGACGCTCCTCAGCGACGAGGCGGTCGTCGACGTCGAGCACCTCCCGGGGCGGGTCCGTCGCGGCGAGCAGGCGCCGCGCTCGGCGAGCGGAGCTAAGGACGCGGGCTGGCCGTGGGGGGACGCGATCCTCCCCCTCGCCGAGGTCATCCACCGCTACGTGCGCTGGGCCGGCGAGCGCTTCGACGGCGAGCGCAGCGACCTCGCCGAGCGGCTCGGCGTCAGCGAGCGGACCCTCTACCGGCGGATGCGAGCGTCGCGGACCGAGCCCGACTAGGCGCTCGGCGCTCTGTCGCGGCCTCCGAGAATCTGTCTTGTGTGACAGGTCGGGGCGGCGCGCTGGCGGCGGTGAGGCGCGCCGACGCCGGGCCGCGGGCCCCGGCGGACGAGGGCGCTAGAAGTGCAGGACGGGCCCGAGGCCGGCCGTGACGACGTGCTCGATCCCCGGGAGGAGGAAGTGGGCCGTGTAGTCGATCTCGACGTCGACGCCGAAGCTGCGGGTGAACCACAGGTAGCTCCCGAGCCCGCCGGTGACGCCTCCGAGCGGCGGCTGGCCGTCGGTGAAGAGCTCGAGCGAGGGGCCGACGCCGAGGTAGAGGGTCGCGCGCTTGGCCAGATGGAAGGGCTTCTTGGCTAGGAGGTCGATCGGCACGCGCAGGCCCTCGTGGGAGCTGACCATGCCGACGTTGAGCTCGAGCTCGAGCCACTCGGCGATGAGCTCGCGCTCGTAGAAGACGACGACCCCCGGGTGGATCGCGGCGACGTGCCCCGGCTCGGGGTCGCCGTGCTCGCTCATCGGCGCGGTGCCGGTCTCGGCGAGCGAGCTGACCATCAGCGCCTTGGCGCCGAGGAGGTTGCGGGTGTGCTTCTTGTGGTGGCCGCCGTGGACGCAGCTCTCGTCGTCGCACCCCTCCTTCCCCTCCTTCTCCCCCTTCTCCTCCTCCTTCTCCTCCTCCTCCTTCTCCTCCTTCTCCTCCGTCGATTCGCGTGGCTCGCTCGCGGCGGCCTCGCGCGCGCCGGGGGCGAAGGAGAGGGCGGCGCCGAGGAGCATGCTTGGGAGGTCTGGGCGGGCGGGTCGGCACATGGGCGTACAGCGGACCATACCAAGGTGAGCTGGGGCGCAGCGGCGGTCGGCAAATTCCCGTAGCCTAGGCCCGCCGCCGGTGGTAGCCCGGTCGCGCGAGGAAGGAACGATGCGCATCGCCCTGACCCACAACCTCCAGCTCAGCGACGCCGAGGACGAGGCGGAATTCGACCGCCCTGAGACCATCGCGGCCCTCGCCGACGCCCTCCGCTCCCTCGGCCACGAGGTCGAGCCCGTCGAGGTCTCCGGGCCCGCGTCGCGGACCGTCGCTCGGCTCGAGGCGCTCGCCCCCGATCTCGTCTTCAACACCGCGGAGGGCCGCCGCGGGCGCTTCCGCGAGGCCTTCTACCCGGCGCTCTTCGACGAGCTCGGGCTCCCCTACACCGGCTCCGACGCCTACGTCTGCGCCCTCACGCTCGACAAGCAGCTCGCCAAGATGGTCGTCGCCGCGGCCGGCGTGCCGACGC
This sequence comes from Myxococcales bacterium, assembly GCA_020431135.1. Classification (GTDB taxonomy): domain Bacteria; phylum Myxococcota_A; class Polyangia; order Nannocystales; family Nannocystaceae; genus JADJRG01. The sequence goes on from JAGQIT010000245.1 coordinate 2,130, forward strand.
CGCAGTGGGCCTTCATCGACGACGTCAAGCAGCTCGACCCGAGCGCCCTGCGCTACCCGGTGATCGTCAAGCCGAATTACGAGGGATCGTCGAAGGGGATCACCGTCGACTCGATCGTCGAGGCCCCCGGGGCGCTCGTCGCCCGGGTCGCGGAGCTCCTCGCCCGCTACCCCTCGGGGCTCCTCGTCGAGGAGTTCATCGTCGGCCGCGACGTCACCGTGCCCTTCCTCGAGCGGGCCTCGGCGGCGACCCGCGGGATCCTGCCGGCGGCCGAGTACACCTTCGATCCTGCCGTCGTCGGCGGGCGGAAGTATCAGATCTACGACTACCACCTCAAGCAGTTCGCCTACGACGCCGTCGAGGTCAAGGTGCCGGCGGACCTCGCCGAGGCCGAGGTCGCCGAGATCGAGCGCCTCACGGCGAAGACGATCCGCGCGCTCGGCCTGCGCGACCTCGGCCGCGTCGACTACCGGATCACGGACGACGGCCGCCTCTACTTCCTCGAGGTCAACGCCCTGCCGAGCCTCGAGCCGGGGGCGTCGATCTACCGCTCGGCCGAGCTCGTCGGCCTCAGCTCGGTGGCGACGGTGCTCGAGGCGGTGCTCCGCTCGGCGCTCGACCGCCGCGCGATCCCCTACACCGTCGCGCGGCGGCGGCGGCGGGCGCGGCCGAAGCTCCGCGTCGGCCTGATCTACAACCTTAAGCGCGTCGCGCCGACGCGCGCCGGTGAGGGCGACGACGAGGCCGAGTTCGACTCGCCGAAGACGGTCGCGGCGATCCGCGAGGCGATCGCATCCTACGGCCACGAGGTCGTCGATCTCGAGGCGACCCGCGAGCTCCCGACGATCCTCCCGGCGGCGGCGATCGACGTCGCCTTCAACATCGCCGAGGGCTTCGCCGGGCGCAGCCGCGAGGCCCAGGTGCCGGCGCTCCTCGAGCTCCTCGGGATCCCCTACACCGGCTCGGATCCGGCGACCCTCGCCGTCGCCCTCGACAAGGCGATGGCCAAGCGGATCGTCCGCGAGGCGGGGGTCGACACCGCGCCCTTCGCCGTGATGACGACCGGCCGCGAGCGCCTGCCGCAGGGCTTCACCTTCCCGGCGCTCGCCAAGCCGGTCGCCGAGGGCTCGTCCAAGGGCGTCAGCGCGGCGAGCGTGGCGACGACCGAGGAGGAGCTGCGGGCGCTGGTCCGCGAGCTCGCCGGGCGCTACCGCCAGCCCGTGCTCTGCGAGTCCTTCCTCCCCGGGCGCGAGTTCACGGTCGGCGTCCTCGGCGAGCGCCGCCCGCGGGTGCTGCCGGCGATGGAGATCGTCTTCACGGACCCGGCGAGCGAGCACCCGATCTACTCCTTCGACGAGAAGCTCGAGGCCAGCGGCAAGATCCGCTGCGAGGCCCCGGCGAAGGTCGACGCGGCCCTCGGCAAGGCGCTCGCCCTGGCCGCGCGCCGCTCCTTCGCCGCCCTCGGCTGCCGCGACGTCGCCCGCATCGACTTCCGCCTCGACGCCGCCGGCCGCGTCAACTTCATCGAGTGCAACCCGCTCCCCGGGCTGACGCCGGGGTGGTCGGATCTCGTGGTCATCGCCGAGGGGGCGGGCCTCGACTACCGCGGGCTCATCGGCGAGATCCTGGCCCCGGCGATCCGGCGACGGCAGGCGTCGCAGCGGGCCGACGCCGACGCCGGCGCGAAGGGGGACGAGCGTGCCTAGGTCGGGCGCTCGAGCGCGGGCGCGCCAGCTCGGGATCCGCATCGGCCGCTTCCAGACGGGGCGCTACAACGCGATCACCGACGTCGCCGGCGTCCGCGTCGGCCACGCGACGGTGATCCACGGCGAGGGCCCGCTGCGGGTCGGCCACGGCCCCGCCCGGACCGGCGCGACGGCGATCCTCCCGAACGCCGGGGACATCTTCCACAACCGCGTCGTCGGCTCGGGGTTCATCCTCAACGGCGCCGGCGAGGTCTCCGGGCTCACGCAGCTCGTCGAGTGGGGGCTGATCGAGACGCCGATCATCCTGACCAACACGCTCTCGGTCGGCGCCTGCTCCGAGGCTGTCGTAAAGTACATGGTCGATCGCTACCCGTCGATCGGCAACGAGCACGACGTGCTCATCCCGGTCGTCGGCGAGTGCGACGACTCGTGGCTGAACGACGCCGCGGGCCGCCACGTGCGCACGGCTCACGTCTACAAGGCGATCGAGACCGCGGCCGGCGGCTTCGTCCAGGAGGGGGCCGTCGGCGGCGGCACTGGGATGATCTGCTGCGACTTCAAGGCCGGGATCGGGACCTCGTCGCGGCGCCTGCCCAAGGAGGACGGCGGCTTCGTGATCGGCGTCCTCGTCATGAGCAACTTCGGCGTGATGGAGAACCTGCGCGTCGACGGCGTCCCGGTGGGCGCCATCCTCGAGCCCGAGTACCGCGAGCACATCCGCCGCGTCGACAACTACGGCTCGATCATCGCCGTCGTCGCCACCAACGCGCCGCTCCAGCAGCATCAGATCGGCCGCCTGTGCAAGCGCGTCGCCCTCGGGATCGGCCGCACGGGCTCCTACGCCGCCCACGGCTCCGGCGAGATCATCGTCGGCTTCTCGACGGCCAACACGGTCCCGCGCGAGTCGGACAAGATGGTCTACCGCATGAAGATCCTCCTCGACTCGCGGATGAACCCGCTCTACGAGGCGGCGATCGACGCGACCGAGGAGGCGATCCTCAACGCCCTGTGCATGGCGGAGACGATGGAGGGGCACTCGGGGCACGTCGCCCCGGCGCTCCCGCTCGATCGCCTGCGCGAGCTCCTCGTCCGCTTCGGGCGGGCGCCGCAGTAGACCGCGTCGCGCGGCCTCGTTGCGCTCGGCCGCTCGGCGCGAGCCCGCACCTGGGGGGCGGGGGGTGACTCGCCGCTCCGTTCGCCGACGCGAGTCGTGGCGGCGGTCAGGAGCGGGCTCTAGCAGCTGCGGCGGGAGCCCGGCCCTCACGTCGCCCTCGCCGACACCGAACACTCCGCCTTCGCTCGCGGTGCAGCCCGGTACAGCGGCGCTCTGTCAGAGCGATCCGGGCCGACGATTGCGGCGCGAGGACGCCCGGAACTCGCGCCAAAGGCTGCGAGGCTCGCACTCGGACTCGAGCTTGGGGCGAGGCTCTGGCGCATGGTTGCGGCGTCGAGCTCCCCTCCCTCGCGCTGATGTGCATGCTTGAAGAAGGAGACGCTCGGCTCGCGCCGCCGCTGCGCCGACGTCTGCGGCTGCGAGGCGTCGCGGAGTTGCGCACGAGCGCCGAGAGATCGAGCCGCGCGTGTTCTCGAAACCCGCCGACACACCGCACTTTCTTGTCGTCGTCGTCGTCGTCGGTCGGCGCGGTTTTCATCCTGGGCTCCGGGTCGGCGATCGCGACAGCTGGCCGCGCCTTCGTCTCGGGCTCGTCGGCCGGTCGCGCTTCTCGCAATTCGTGTCGACGCCGCGGTGATAGCCTTCGACGACAACCTGCGTAGTGGAGTGGTCGATGGTGACGAGGCATTGGATTACAGCGATTGGTGCGATCAGCGTTCTCGGGCTCGCCTGCAGCGGTGACGACAACGCGAGCGGCAGCGAGAGCGCGACCTCGACGGTCGGCAGCGTCGGCACCGAGTCGGCGTCGGCGAGCGCGACGGAGACGGCGAGCGGCAGCGAGAGCGCCTCGGCGACGGACAGCGACTCGGGGACCGGCTCGGCGAGCGCGACGACGGGGACGACCGGGGGCACGGACACGACCGTCGGGACGACGACGTCCGACAGCGACACCTCGGCGTCGGAGAGCGACACCGGCGCGTGCACGCCCTGCGGCGACGAGTGCTGCACCGCGGACCAGGTCTGCGAGGAGCTCCAGTGCATCAAGGACTGCGGCGGCGATCCGCCCTGCGGTCCCCAGCAGGAGTGCTGCGGTGACGGTCAGATCTGCTACCTCGAGGCCTGCGTCGATCCCGGCCCGGCCTGCGGGCAGATCATGTGCGCGACCCAGCAGCAGGAGTCGGAGTGCGACGACGGCTACATCTGCGACCCTAACCTCGGCCTGTGCGTGCCGACGAGCGCCGACGAGGGCTGCCAGTACATCCCCGACGCCGGCGTCTTCGCGGCCAAGCCGCAGTTCACGTGGGGCAAGCGCAAGAGCGTCAACTGCAACAACGACAGCGCCTGCCAGACGGGCGAGATCTGCGAGAACGGCAAGTGCGCCGTCACCTGGCCGCACTTCGAGCCGGCCGCCGACGACAAGCCCAGCCACTACCAGGTGTCGTCGATCCCGGTCGTCGCCGACCTCGACAACGACTGTGTCCCTGAGGTCATCTTCAACTCCTACGCCGGGACGACGATCACCTCCAACGGCGTCCTCCGGGCGCTCCGCGGCGACACCGGCGAGAAGGTCTGGACCGTCACCGACGCCGCCTACGAGACCGACTCGACCTCGAACATCGCCGTCGCCGACATCGACAGCGACGGCGCCGCGGAGGTCATCGCCTGCGGCGAGGGCAACTACCTGATCGCGATCGACAGCGACGGCACGCCGCTGTGGAAGTCGGACACCTTCGCGGGGGCGCGCTCGAGCGGGTCGATCGCCGTCGCCAACTTCGACAACGAGGGCGACCCCGAGATCGTCTTCGGCGCCGCGGTCTACGACTCGTCGGGCAAGCTCCTCTACGAGGGCAACCAGGGGATCGGGCGCAACGGCCAGGGGCCGATCTCGTGCATCGCTGACCTCGACGGCGACGACCGGCCGGAGCTGATCGGCGGCAGGACGGCCTACACATTCACCGGCACCGTCGCCCAGGGCGACTTCAGCGGCAGCGTCTTCTGGAACACCAACCTAAGCGACGGCTTCTGCGGCGTCGCCGACCTCGACAACGACGAGTTCCCCGAGGTCGTCCTGGTCGCCAACACGCGGATCTACGTGCTCAACGGGCAGAACGGCGGCATCCGGGCCCAGTACAACATCCCGGGCGGCGGCCGCGGCGGGCCGCCGAACATCGCCGACTTCGACGGTGACGGCGTCCCTGACATCGCCGCCGCCGGCTCGACCCGCTACATCGTCCTCAAGTTCGACGGCCAGACCGACACGCTCACCAAGCACTGGCACGCCGTCACCCAGGACGGCTCGTCGCAGGTCACCGGCTCGTCGGTCTTCGACTTCGACGGCGACGGCCGCAACGAGGTCGTCTACAACGACGAGGTCTACCTGCGCATCTACCCGGGCGTCGAGCCCGACTGCCAGCTCGACCCGCCCGGCCCCGCCTGCGACGGCGTGATGACCGACGCCGAGATCCTCCTCAAGGACCGCAACTCGTCGCGCACGCGGACCGAGTACCCGGTGATCGCCGACGTCGACGGCGACTTCAAGGCGGAGATCGTCTTCTCGACCAATAACGACTCCGGCTTCTCCTACGACGCTGGCATCGAGGTCTGGGGCGACACCCTCGATAACTGGGTCGCGACCCGGCCGATCTGGAACCAGCACACCTACCACGTCACGAACGTCGACCTCACGGGCGG
>JAGQIT010000246.1:0-1090 GCA_020431135.1 Myxococcales bacterium
ACCTCATCGAGAACGAGCTCGGCGTCCACGGCCGCGCCGAGATCGAGGACTACGGCGTGCCGAGGTTCAACGCGGCCTGCCGCGCTGGCGTCCTCCGCTTCACCCAGGAGTGGGAGACCGTCGTCAAGCGCATGGGCCGCTGGGTCGACTTCGTCAACGACTACAAGACGATGGACGCCTCGTTCATGGAGAGCGTCTGGTGGGTCTTCCGTCAGCTCTGGGACAAGGGGCTGATCTACGAGGGCTACCGCGTCCAGCCGGTGTCGCCGAAGCTCGGCACGCCGCTGAGCAACTTCGAGGTCGCCCAGGGCCCGCAGGAGAAGGACCCCGTCACGCGCAAGGAGGGGCACAAGCGCCGCCAGGACCCGAGCCTGACGATCCGCTTCGCCCTCGAGGACGAGGCCGGCGCCTACCTCTGGGCGTGGACGACGACGCCGTGGACGCTGCCGAGCAACCTCGCGCTCGCCGTCCACCCCGACGTCGAGTACGTCAAGGTCAAGGTCGAGGCGACCGGCGAGGTCGCCTACATCGAGCCGGGGCGCCTCGCCGACTACCAGGCGCGCGGCCGCGTCGGCGACACCGAGGAGCTCGCGCGGATGAAGGGGCGCGACCTCATCGGTCGGCCCTACACGCCGCTCCTCCCCTACTTCGCCGACTACCGCGTCCGCGACGACGGCTCGCGCTGGGCCTTCAAGGTCGTCGGCGCCGAGTACGTCACCACCGACAGCGGCACCGGGATCGTCCACCAGGCGCCGGCCTTCGGCGAGGACGACTACGCGGTCGGCATGGCCGAGGGCCTGCCGCTCGTCAACCCGCTGAGCCTCAACGGGGTCTTCGACGACAGCGTCCCCGACTTCGCCGGCCAGTTCGCCAAGGACGCCGACAAGGGGATCGTCGACCGCCTCAAGGCCGAGGACAAGGTCGTCGACCAGGACGTCCTCGTCCACCCCTACCCGCACTGCTACCGCACCGACGAGCCGCTCCTCTACATGGCGATCTCGACGTGGTTCATGAGCGTCGAGGGGATGCGCGAGCGCCTCGCCGAGCTCAACCGCGAGATCCACTGGGTCCCCGAGCACGTCGGCGCCGG
>JAGQIT010000246.1:1180-1444 GCA_020431135.1 Myxococcales bacterium
CCCTCGGAGATGGTCTGCGTCGGCTCCGTCGCCGAGCTCGAGGAGCTCGCCGGCCTCGCCCCGGGGTCGGTCGAGGACCTCCACCGCGAGACCATCGACCCGATCACCTGGCCGTCGAAGGCGGGCGGGACGATGCGCCGGGTCAGCGAGGTCTTCGACTGCTGGTTCGAGTCGGGGTCGATGCCCTACGCCCAGAACCACTACCCCTTCGACCCGGCGACCAAGGCGACCGTCGAGGACAACCTCCCGGCCGACTTCATCGCC
>JAGQIT010000246.1:1464-4005 GCA_020431135.1 Myxococcales bacterium
GCGGGTGGTTCTACACGCTGCACGTCCTGTCGACGGCGCTCTTCGACCGCCCGGCGTTCAAGAACGTCATCGTCAACGGCCTGATCCTCGCCGCCGACGGCAAGAAGATGTCGAAGCGCCTGAAGAACTACCCGGACCCGGCGCTGGTCATCAACAGCTACGGCGCCGACGCGCTGCGGGCCTACCTGATCTCGTCGCAGGTGCTGCGCGCCGAGCCGATGCGCTTCGGCAAGGACAAGAACGACACGACCGGCGAGTGCGTCCGCGACATGGTCCGCGTGGCGATCCTGCCGCTGTGGAACGCCTACAACTTCCTCGCCACCTACGCGGCGGCGGACGGCTGGACGCCGACCGCCGCCGACCTCGCGATCACGCCGCGCGGCGACCTCGACCGCTGGATCCTCTCGCGGGTCCAGGGGGTGCTCGCCGAGCTCGTCCACGAGTACGAGAGCTACTCGCTGTGGAACGTGGTGCCCGCGTACATCCGCCTGTGCGACGACCTCAACAACTGGTACATCCGCCGCGGTCGCCGGCGCTACTGGCGGGAGAAGGGCGACAGCGACGGCTCGGAGAGCGCCGCCGCTGAGGCCGACGACAAGGCCGAGGCCTACGCGACGCTCTTCCGCGCCCTCGTCACCGTGACCAAGGCGATGGCGCCGGTGCTGCCCTTCTTCAGCGAGATGCTCTACCAGCGCCTGATGGTCGACACCGGCCTCGCCGACGGCGAGAGCGTCCACTTCTGCGCCTTCCCCGAGCCCGACGCGGCGCTCCGCGACGCGAAGCTCGAGGACGCGGTCGCCCATGTCCGCCGCACCGTCGCGGTCGCCCAGGCGCTGCGCGAGAAGGAGGGCGTCGCCGTCCGCCGGCCGCTGCCGAGCCTGACGGTCGCGGTCCATACGGCCGGCGTCGCCGAGGCGCTGCGCCACTTCGAGGCCGACGTCCTCGGCGAGCTCAACGTCAAGGCACTCGAGCTGACGCGCGACGACGCCGACCTCGTCACTCTGCGGGCGAAGGCCAACTTCAAGACGCTCGGCCGCCGCCTCGGCAAGAAGATGAAGGTCGTCGCCAAGGCGATCGCCGACCTCGAGCAGCGGACGCTGCGGGCGCTCGCCGCCGGCGGCACCGTCGAGGTCGAGGGCGAGACCCTCAGCGGCGACGACATCCTCCTGGTGCGCGAGCCCAGGGCCGGGCGCGCGGTCGCCAGCGACGGCGACGTGACGGTGATGCTCGACCTCGAGGCGACGCCCGAGCTCGTCCGCGAGGGCCTCGCCCGCGAGGTCATCAACCGCGTCCAGAACCTGCGCAAGCAGGCGAACCTCGACGTCAGCCAGCGGATCGTTCTCTTCGTCGACGGCCCCGCCGAGGGGCTCCTCGCGGCGGCGATCGCCGACGCAGCGATGCGCGAGCTCGTCGCCAGCGAGACGCTCTCGCTCGAGGTGGTCGTCGGCGCGATCCCAGAGGGGATCCGCGACCGCGCCGAGGACACGATCGACGGCGAGGCGCTGCGCCTCGGCCTCGCGCCGGCCTACGAGGACGTCGACGACGACGACGACGACGCCGACGCCGACGAGGGCGACGCCGCCGACTGAGCGGCGAGGAGAGGAGGACCCGCGATGGGCAAGAAGCAGAAATTCAGCACCAAGCCGCCGAGCGGCATGCGCGACTTCCTCCCCGCGGACATCGCCCGGCGCGACCATGTGATCGGCGTGGTCCGCCGGGTGTATGAGCGCTACGGCTTCGTCCCCCTGGAGACGCCGACGATCGAGAACCTGTCGACGCTCCTAGGAAAATACGGCGACGAGGGCGACCAGCTCCTCTACCGGATCCTCCACCGCCGCGACAGCCTCGCGCGGGCCCTGGAGAAGGACCCGGTGACCGAGGCGGAGCTCGCCGACCAGGGGCTGCGCTACGACCTCACGGTGCCGCTGGCGCGGGTCGTCGCCAACACGCCCTACAACCTCCCAAAATTCTTCAAGCGCTACCAGATCCAGCCGGTCTGGCGCGCCGATCGCCCGGGCCGCGGCAGGTTCCGCGAGTTCTACCAGTGCGACGTCGACATCACCGGGACGACCTCGGTGATCGCCGAGGCCGAGGTCTGCGGCGCGGTCGCAGAGGTCTTGAGCGAGCTAGGCTTCGCGGACTTCACGATCCGGATCAACCACCGCGAGGTGCTGCGGGCGATGATCCGCGCGGCCGGGATCGACCCTGACCTCGAGGGCACCTCGCTGGTGGCGATCGACAAGCTCGACAAGATCGGCCAAGACGGGGTCAAGGCGGAGCTGGCCGAGCGCGGGATCGACGACGCGGCGGCGACGAAGCTGCTGGCGATGGTCGTCGCCGACGCGGGGGAGAACGACCCGGGGAGCGGCCTCGCGGCGCTGCGCGAGCACCTGGACGCGCGCGGCCAGGCGGCGATCGATGAGCTTGCGGCGCTCCTGGAGATCCTGAAGAAGACGCCGGCGGGCGCCTACGCGTGCTTCGCCCCGGACCTCGCGCGCGGCCTCTCGTACTACACGGGGGCGATCTTCGAGATCGCCGTCG
>JAGQIT010000247.1:0-8183 GCA_020431135.1 Myxococcales bacterium
GATCGACGACCTGGAGGGCGGCGGCGTAGACCCCGGGCGGCGGCAGGAGGGCGCCCGGGCAGGCGACGTTCGCGGTCGGCACCCCGAGCCCGCGGCCCCGGCCGGCGCCGTGGATCACCTCGCCCTCGACGGCGTAGATCCTGCCGAGGTGAGCGTGGGCGACGTCGACGTGGCCCGCGCGAATCGCGGCCCGGATCGCCGACGAGCCGATCTTCCTCTTCTCCTGCGCGTCCTGGGCGTCCTGGGCGTCCTGGGAGCCCTCGTCGCTGCGGAGCTCGACGATCGCGACGTCGATCCCCGCCGGCGCGAGCAGGGCCTCGAGGTCGGCGATCCCCCCGCGACGGCCGGCGCCGAAGCGAAAGTCTGCGCCGACGACGACGGTCGCCGGGCGCAGGCCGTCGATGAGGATGGAGCCGACGAACTCCGCCGGCTCCATCGCCGCCATCGCCCGGGTGAAGGGCAGGAGGACGAGGGCGTCGAGGCCGAGGTGGGCGCAGACCCGCTCGCGCTGGGCCGCGCTCTGCAGGAGCGTCGGCGCGCGGCTCGGGGCGAGGATCCTCGCCGGGTGCGGGTCAAAGGTGACCAGCGCGACCCGCGGCTGGAGGGCCGCGGCGCGGTCGAGGAGCGCGCGGTGGCCGAGATGGAGCCCGTCGAAGGCGCCGATACAGGCGGCGGTGCCCGGCGAGAGGGCGGCGAGCTGGCGCAGGACCTTCATCAACGGTCGGGGCGAAACCTATCACGGCGTCGAGGGCGGTCCTGGCCGGCGCGGGTGTGACGGTCCCCACGGCTGCGCGGCCTGGAGCGCCCGGAGATCACCCCGGGATCTTCTCATTTCATGTCATTTCACGGGTCGGCCGGTCCGGTCGATTCTGCCGCGGGTCCGCGTCAGGGGAGGAGGCGCCCCCGGCGCGGCGGCCTGCGCTACCCTTGGCTGCGATGACGCCCCGCCCCCTCGCCCCCGGCCTCTGCCTCGTTCTCGGCCTCGGCCTCGGCGCGGCCGCCTGTGAGAGCGGCCCGAGCAAGCACGAGCTCTACATGCAGGGGATGCAGGTCGAGGGCGAGGCCTCGCGCAGCGACTGTCAGCCGGCCTTCGACGCCGGCATGGACACCCATGTCCTCGACGGCGACGTCGTCCAGGCCTGCCTGCGCAAGACCGAGGAGGCGATCGCCCTCTACGAGCAGGCCAAGGCCAAGGGCCTCGAGGACCTCGACTTCGTCCAGACCTACGAGAAGGCGCTCGAGCGCAAGAAGCACCTCGAGTCGATGCTCCGCGTCGTCCGCGAGCTCGAGCGCCCCGACGAGGTCTACCCGGGGGCGCCGCCCGAGGCGACGCAGGTCCGCGAGTGAGCCTCGCTAGCGGCTCGCGGCGAGACGCTCAGCGCCGACGAAGCTCGCAGCAGCGCCCGCTCTGGCAGCCCGGGGCGATTTCCAGTCTGATCGTAAGATCCGGGTCGACGACGGCACGCGAGAGCGCGGGACCCCGGTCAAGGGCTCCGAAGAGGGCCGACGATTGCTGCGCGAGGCCACGCGCCGAATTCTCGGACAGCCTCCTAGGGGAGCGCGCCGTCCTCGATCCAGCGGGCGATCATCACGAGATCTGCGTAGGGCAGGGGGCCGGGGAGGGGCATCGCCGAGCCGCGGACCGCGTGCAGCGGCTCGCCGTCGGCCGTCCGCAGGAGCTTGTGGATGAGAAAGCTCTCGGAGGGCCGCGCCGGGGTCACCCGCGGGAAGCCGGTCGAGCGCAGGGTCTGATCGAGGACGAGCTCGCTGAAGGCCGCCTCCGGCGACGACAGATCGAGGCGATCGCGGGCGAGGCCGTAGGGCTGGCGGTGACACGAGCAGAACCCGCGGGTGCGGTCGAGCGGGCCGCCCTCGGCGTAGAGGTCCGCGAGGGTGATCGGCGGCGCCGGCGGCTGCTCCTCGTCGGGGGGCGGCTCGGCGTCGGGATCCTCGGCGGCCACCGTGAACTCGACGTAGGTGGCGTGGTCGCCGTCCTCGAGCTCGACCCAGGCCTCGTCGGTGAGATCCACCGCCTCGCCGGCCCAGCCGACGAAGAGCGGGCGGAGGCGCACCCGGTAGACCGCGCCGCGGCGCATCGCGCTGCGCGGGCGCACGGAGATCACCGACCCCGGGCACCAGGGCGCGTCGCCGAGGACCCCCTCGCCGCCCGGCGGCCGCCAGGGGAAGAGCTGGACGAGGACCTCGGTGTCGAAGACGTTGAGGCCCGAGACGAGGATCGCGTCGAACGCACCGAGCGAGCGCGGATCGATGGCCGCGGAGAAGCACAAGTCGATCTGCGCCGCGGGATCGACCGCAGCCGCGCCATCCGCGGGGTAGGTCTCTAGGAGCTCCAGCGCATTGTCTTCGCCCGCGCCGGAAAAACGCTCCTCATCGACCCAGGCGCAGGCCGAGATCTGAGCGGCGATCACGAGCGCGGGTGCCAGCGACGGCCTGCAGGGCATCGCCCAGAGCCTATCAGGGTCGCCCGCCGCTGGGGCCCCGAGGGCGAGGAGATCGCCTGGGCACGCGATTTCGGCCGCCGTTTGCGGGCGCCCAGGCGCGGCTGCAGACCCGGCCGTCTTATTGACCCCTCGCGCGGGGCCCTGCTATCGTCCGGCCGATTTCGGCTGCGTTGCCAAGGGCCTGACGCCCGCGGTGACCTCGAACCAGGGAGCCTTCCGTGTCTCGACGCACGCGTCCACGATTTGTGCACCTCACAGTCCTTGCAGGCTTGCTCGTCGCGGGTTGTGGGCCCTTCGGCTACCTCAAGAAGGTGGCCCGCGAGTCCAGTAAAGCGGTCGCGGACGCGGAAGCCGCCGGCGCCGAGGAGAACGCGCCCTATGAGTACTGGGGCGCGGTCACCTACCTGGAGCAGGCGAAGATCCTGATGGGTTACAGCGAGTACGAGCGCTCGTTCGACTACGGTGAGCGCGCCAAGCAGCTCGCCGACGAGGCCAAGGACAAGGCCGAGCGGCGCCGCCGCGGCGAGATGGTCGAGACCGTCGACACCGCCGAGCAGGGCGAGGGCGCCGCGGACGCGAGCGCCGACGCTGACGCCGAAGTCGGTGAGGGTGAGGCCAGTGGCAGCGTCGAGGCCGGCGTCTCGCTCGGAGGTGAGTGATGAAGGGCCGCATCAGCAAAGCTCTAACGGTTGTCTCGGTGGTTGCGACCACCGGCCTGCTCACCTCGTGTCTCGGCCAGACCCTCCTCGGGAAGGTCGACGGCACCAACACGGTGCTCCAGGGCGCGATCCAAGACGGCTCCAAGACGATCGGCTGCGCGCCGAAGGAGACGGCGATCGCCGAGGCGAACATCAAGTTCGCCGAGGACGCCCTGGCGATGGGTGAGTACTACCGCGGCAAGGATCACGCCGAGAAGGCCGAGATCTACACCGCGCTCGCCCGCAAGAAGACCGACCCGGTCCGCTGCAAGGACGCCAAGCCCGTCGAGATGGTCGCCACCGAGGGCGACCGCGACGGCGACGGCTACGCGGACGGCGTCGACAAGTGCCCCGACGATCCCGAGGACTTCGACTCCTTCGAGGACGACGACGGCTGCCCCGACAAGGACAACGACGGCGACGGGATCCTCGACGCCGCCGAGTTCGTCGACGGCCGCTGGGTCAACAACGACAAGAAGATCGAGAACGGCCGCGAGCTCGACTGCCGCAACGAGCCCGAGGACTTCGACGACTTCGAGGACGAGGACGGCTGCCCCGAGCCGGACAACGACCGCGACACGATCATCGACGCCGAGGACAAGTGCCCGAACGATCCCGAGGACTACGACCAGTTCGAGGACGAGGACGGCTGCCCGGATAAGGACAACGACAAGGACGGCGTCCTCGACGCCGCCGAGCTCATCCGCAACCCGGACGGCACCTACGAGTGGAAGAACCTCGACGGCATGGAGGAGAACGGCGTCTGGAAGGACTGCCGCAACCTCCCCGAGGACATGGACGGCGACCGCGACGAGGACGGCTGCCCCGACGTCCTCCTCATCGACGACTGCCAGATCAAGCTCAGCGACAAGATCTACTTCAAGTTCGACAAGTGGGACATCGATCCCAAGTCGTACACGGTCCTCGACGAGGTGTTCGACACCCTCCAGGCGGCGCCGACCATCAAGGTCTGGGTCGACGGTCACACCGACTCGAAGGGCTCGAACAAGTACAACAAGAAGCTGTCGCAGAAGCGCGTCGAGAGCGTCGCCAAGTACCTGCGCGACAAGGGCGTCGCTGGCGATCGCCTCGAGCCGCGCGGCTTCGGCGAGGAGCAGCCGATCGCCGACAACAAGACCGCCGAGGGGCGCGCCGAGAACCGCCGCGTCGAGTTCAACCTCAAGGACTGCAAGAAGCGCGTCAAGTAGGTCCCAGGCGAGGTCCCAAACGACAGGCGAGACCCGGGGGGCAGGGAGCAGGAGGCAGGTATGGACACCACGGCATCAACGACCACGGGCCTTCGCCGCAGCCTCGTCAAGCTCGCGCTCGTCGGCGTCGTCGGCGGGCTCCTGGCCCCAGGGACAGCCTTCGCGGGGTCGCACGACGACCTCAAGACGGCCTACAACAAGGCGATCAGCCAGTACAACAACTTCGAGCTCGACGCCGCGATCGCCGTGCTCGACGAGGCGATCAAGGCCGGCGAGGAGAAGAACTCCGACGACCCGGCCTTGGCGCCGCTCCACGTTCTCCGGGCGGGGATCATCTTCTCCAACACCGGCGACGCCGATCAGACCAAGGCGGCCCTCAAGCAGGCCGTCGCGGTCGACTACTTCGTCAACATCCCGATCGAGCTGCGCTCGGAGCCCTTCCAGGCGCTGCTCGACGAGGCCCGCGAGGCCGCCGGCCCGGCGCCGGAGGAGGCCATGCGGCACACGCCGCCCGGCTCCGCCTGCGGTGAGGACGTCGAGTTCGAGGTCGTGGTCTCGAACCTCGTGGACGGCGGTCAGGTCGCCTTCTACTGGCGCAACGCCGGCACCGGCGGCGAGTTCGAGTCGATCAGCATGGACACGTTCGGCAACGTCGCCACGGCGACGGTGCCGATGACCGAGCACGGCGACAAGGACATCGAGTACTTCTTCTACGTCTTCGACGGCGACGACAAGGAGCTGGCGAACAAGGGCGACCAGGACAACCCGATGTCCTACTCGATCGGCTGCGCCGAGCCGGAGCCGGAGCCAGAGCCGGAGCCGGAGCCGGAGCCGCCGCCGAAGTGGAACCGCTTCTCGGTGAACCTCGGCCTCGGCACCGGCGCAGGCATCGCCCGCGGCACCGCCGATCTCAGCTACCGCCAGTACTCGCCGCGCTACCGCGACCAGTCGACGGGCGAGCAGTTCATCTACGGCATGAAGGAGTACTCCTGCGCCGTCGCCCGCTGGGCGAACGACCAGGACGACCTCCCGGCCGACGCGATCGCCTTCCAAAACCAGCTCACGGAGCTCCAGGCGCTCGAGGGCACCTTCCCGGCCGGGACCTCGCTCCTCGGGCCGGGCATGACCCCGCAGTCGGTCGCCCTCAACTACGACCCGAGCTACTGCGGCGAGCACCACCCGGTCCAGACCGGCATGGCCTCGGCGCCCTTCCACATCGCCCCGGAGTTCGGCTTCTTCATCACCGAGAAGCTCCAGGTCTCGATCTTCTCCCGCCTCCAGATCGCGACGGGCTCGAAGGTCTACCGCGACGATCCCAAGGCGGCCTACGGCGAGTCGTTCGTCAACAACGTCTACGACTACAACCGCCTCAACCCCGAGGGCGTGCGCGTCAAGCCGCCCTTCGCCTGGAGCCTCGGCGCCAAGGTCCGCTACTACATCGGCGACCCGCAGAAGAAGTTCCGCCTCTTCGTCGGCGGCTACGGCGGCTACGGCACCGCGCGGCTGCGGGTGAACATGAACTTCGCCAACGACCGCAACGGCAACAGCATCCCCGACGATCGCGAGTTCGGCTACGACCTCCCGAACGAGGACGCGGCGCCCGACGCCAACAACCCGTGCGTCCCGGTCTGGCCGTACAACAACGGCTGCGTCCCGGGCCCGGGCGACGACCCGACCAACGCCGGCGACATCGACCGCAACAACGCCGCCTTCAAGGCGCAGACGGCGAACAAGGACCCGCGGATCGACACCGTCGGCATCGGCAAGGGCTTCATCGGCGGGGCCTTCGGCGCCCACTATCAGATCGTGAAGAACTTCGCGGTCTTCGGCGAACTCCAGGTCGGCGGCTGGTTCGGCGGCAACTCGAGCCTCCTCTTCGACCTCAACGTCGGCCCGGCGATCACCTTCTAGGTCGGTCGTTCGCTGCGCCGCGCTCCGCAGAGGCGGCTGTCCGCGTCGCGGGCGGGCGGCCGCGAGGGCGTGAGAGATCGCGCGGACGGCGAATTCACAGGGGAGCGCGATGGGCTATCCTGCGCCCCTCCATGTGCCCGCCCCCTGGATCCGCCCGCCGCCCGCGAAAGCCCTCTGACGCCGACAAGAAGCCGGGCGGGCGAAGGCGCCCGGAGGTCCGCCAGGGCGGTCCGCGCGTGCGCCGGGCGAAGGCCCGCGATCACGGCGGCCCCGGCGTCCGCGGGCCCAACGTGAAGGTGGCGAACAACGTCGCCCGCCTGCTCCGCGGCGGCCACCCCTGGATCTTCCGCTCGGCGATCCGCCGCGACCCCGACCTCGACGAGGGCGCGGTGATCACGGTGATCGACGAGGCCGGCTACACCGTCGGCTTCGGCATCGTCGAGTCCGAGGGGGCGATCGCGGTGCGCATGCTCTCGGTCGTCGACGCGCCCTTCGAGTGGGACGCCGCCGAGATGACCCGCCGCCTCAAGGCCGCGGTCAGCCGGCGCGAGCGCCTCGGTCTCCCGGAGACGCGGCGCCTGATCCACGGCGAGGCCGACGGCTTCCCCGGGATCGCCGTCGACCTCCTCGGCGAGTTCCTCCTGATCTACAAGTACGCCCGCGTCGCCGAGACCTACCTCGACACGCTGGTCCCGCTCCTCGAGGAGCACCTGATGCCCGAGGGCGGCGGGATCTACCTCCAGGACCGCGTCCGCCCGGTGACCGCCGACGAGCGCAGGCCGCCCGCCTTCCACCTCAAGGGCAAGGCGGCGCCGCCCGACGTCGAGGTCGACGAGGACGGCCTGCGCTTCCTCGTCGACGTCACCGCGCCGGTCTCCCCCGGGCTCTTCTTCGACCTCCGCGACGGCCGGCGGCTGATCGAGCCGTGGTGCAAGGATCGCACGGTCCTCAACCTCTTCTCCTTCACCGGCGCCTTCGCCCTGCGGGCGATCCGCGGCGGCGCCCGGGCGGTCACCAACGTCGACGCGGCCGCCCGCTCGCACGCCCGCTGCCGCCAGAACCTCGCCGCCTCGGGGATCGACCCGGAGGCCTGCGAGGCGCTCGGCGGCGACGTGTTCAAGTACCTCGAGCGCTTCCGCCAGCGCGACCGCGTCTTCGACCTGGTGATCGTCGATCCGCCGCCCTTCTCCAACGTCAAGGGCTCGGTGTTCTCGGCGCTCCGTGACTACGGCGACCTGATGGCGGCGATCGCCCCAGTGGTCGCCCCCGGCGGTCTCATCCTCGCGGTCTGCAACGCGGTCCGCCTCAGCGAGGAGGAGTTCCTCCTCGCCCTCGGCGAGGGGGCGATGGCCGGCGGCCGCTCGATCCGCCTCCTCGGCGAGTGCGGCCTGCCCCCGGACTACCCGGTGCTGCCGGCCTTCATCGAGGGGCGCTACCTCAAGATCAAGCTCCTCCAGCTCGACTAGCGGGCTGCGATAGGACGGCGCTCGGCTCTCGCTGCGCGCTCGGCCCCCCGCTCGCGCAGGCGGCGGGCACATCGGGACCGCGTCGATCTCGGCGCACGCCAGGCGGGGCAGGCTCACGGCGGCCGCTCACGACGGCGGCGCGGGCTCACCTGCTGTGACGGCGGAGAACGCGGGGGATTTCGATTATCCTCGCGGCGCCATGACGCCGCCCCGCGCCCACGCGATCCGCCGCCAGTTCCTCAAGTACTTCGCCGATCGCGAGCACACGATCGTCCCCTCGTCGTCGCTCGTCCCGGCGAACGACCCGACCCTGCTCTTCACCAACGCGGGCATGGTCCAGTTCAAGGACGTCTTCGTCGGCCGCGACCCGCGGTCCTACACGCGGGCGACGAGCGTCCAGCGCTGCCTGCGGGCGGGCGGCAAGCACAACGACCTCGA
>JAGQIT010000247.1:8237-11621 GCA_020431135.1 Myxococcales bacterium
TCTCGTTCGGCGACTACTTCAAGGCCGACGCGATCCGCTGGGCCTGGGAGCTGCTGACCGAGGGCTTCGGGATCCCGGCGAAGCGCCTCGTCGTGTCGATCTTCAACGGCGAGGGCGAGGCGGCGCCGCTCGACCAGGAGGCCTTCGACCTGTGGGCCGAGATCGTCCCGCGCGACCGGATCTACGCCTTCAACGCCAAGGAGAACTTCTGGCAGATGGGCGACACCGGCCCCTGCGGCCCGTGCACGGAGATCCACATCTTCCACGGCGACGAGGCCCCGGGCGACGCCAACCGCGAGGGCCGCTTCGGCCCTGCCTACGAGGACAGCCGCTACACCGAGCTGTGGAACCTCGTGTTCATGCAGTTCGAGAAGCGCGACGACGGGACGATGGTCAACCTGCCGCGCCCGAGCGTCGACACCGGCGCCGGCCTCGAGCGCCTCGCCGCGGTCTGCGAGGGCGTCTCGACCAACTACGCGACGAGCCTCCTCGCGCCGCTCGTCGCCAAGGCCAAGGAGCTCGCCGGCGCCGACCCGACGAAGAACCTCGGGCCCGGCGAGAGCCCCTTCCAGGTGATCGCCGACCACGCCCGCGCGACGACCTTCCTGATCGCCGACGGCGTCTTCCCGGACCGCGCCGGCCGCTCCTACGTGCTCCGCCGGATCATGCGCCGGGCGATCCGCTACGGCACCTCGGTCGGCCTCGACCAGGCCTTCTTCCACGAGGTCTGCGCCAAGGTCATCGAGGACTTCGGCGAGGATTATCCGGAGATCCGCGAGCGCGCCGCGACCATCGACGAGGTCGTGCGCACCGAGGAGGAGGTCTTTCGCCGGACCCTCGATCGCGGCATCCGCCGCCTCGATGGGGCGCTCGGCGACCTCGACGACGACGCCGTGGTCTTCCCGCCCGCGGTCGCGGCGGACCTCTACGACACCTACGGCTTCCCGATCGACCTCACCGGCGTGATCTGCAAGGAGAAGGGGCTGAGCCTCGACGAGCCCGCGGTCGAGGCCGAGGTCCGGCGGCGCCAGGAGCAGAGCGGCGGCGGCAAGCTCGGCTCGGACACCGGCATCGCCGACGTCTACTTCGAGCTCTCGCACGAGCACGCCAAACGGTTCGCGTTCGTCGGCTACGACCACGAGGTCGTCGGCGACGCGGAGGTCCTGGCGATCGTCTCGCAGGGGCTCGTGGCGCTCGAGGCCGGCGCGGGCACCGAGGTCGAGGTGATCGTCGATCGCACGCCCCTCTACGCCGAGAGCGGCGGTCAGGTCGGCGACACCGGCTGGCTTCGGGGACAGGACGGGCTCGCGGTCGAGATCACCGACACGCAAAAGCCCACCGGCGATCTCCACGTCCACCGCGGGGTCGTCCGCAGCGGCCACCTGCGCGCGGGAACGCGCGTCCGCGTCGAGGTCGATCACGCGCGCCGGGCCGCGATCCGCCGCAACCACTCGGCGACCCACCTCCTCCACCACGCGCTGCGTGAGGTCCTCGGCCCCCACGTCGTCCAGAAGGGATCGCTCGTCGCGCCCGATCGCCTGCGCTTCGACTTCGCCCACGGCAAGCCGCTCACCGCCGAGCAGCGCCAGGAGATCGAGCGCCGGGTCAACGCCGCGGTCCTCGACAACCGGGCGTCGTCGACCCGCGAGATGTCGCTGCCGGAGGCCAAGGACGCCGGGGCGATCGGCCTCTTCGGCGAGAAGTACGGCGAGCGCGTCCGCGTCGTCGGCATCGGCGCCGAGAGCGTCGAGCTCTGCGGCGGCACCCACGTCTTCCGGGCCGGCGACATCGGCCTGTTCACGATCCTCAGCGAGGCGGGGATCGCCCAGGGTGTCCGGCGCATCGAGGCCGTCACCGGGATGGGCGCCCTCGCCGAGGTCCAGCGCAGCCAGGAGGTCCTCAGCGAGGTCGCGGGCGAGCTCCACGCGGCGTCGATCGATGAGATCGCCGACAGGATCCGCCGCCTCTACGCCGACCTCAAGACCCGCGACCGCACGATCGCCGATCTCCGGCGCAAGCTGACCACGGGGGGCCCCGCCGCCGACACGGTCGTCGACGTCGACGGGATCAAGCTCCTCGCCAAGCAGGTCGAGGTCGCCGATCCGAAGGCGCTGCGCGACGCTGCGGACGCCCTCAGGGATCGCCTCGGCAGCGGGGTCGTCGTCCTCGGCGCGGCCCAGAACGGCAAGGCGACCCTCCTCGTCGCGGTGACCAAGGACCTCGCGGGGACGCGGGTCCACGCCGGCAAGCTCGTCGGCGCCCTGGCGGCGCACGTCGACGGCCGCGGCGGCGGTCGCCCCAACCTCGCGCAGGCGGGTGGGTCCAATGTAGGTGGATTGCCCGAGGCGATCCGGGGGGCCGAGGAGGCGCTTCGGGCCCACGTTGGGGCCTGAGGGCGACGCCCCCAAATCGGCCGTCGGGGGCCCGCACGCGGCCCTCCAGGCCGATCCGCGACATGCTAGAGTCGCGATCGCATGCGTGATCTCGCGAGCGACGACGGATTGTCTGCGGATCTTCTCGCCTGGGCGCAGCGACGCGCTGAGGCGATCGTCCAGGGCATCGGCGGCGACGTCGACGGGGCCCTCGATCACCTCCTGAGCGCGACGCTGGCCGACTGGTCTCCGGGGCCTGTCGACGAGCTCGGCGAGGGCGAGCTCGGCGGGGCTGAGCGCGAGCTCGCCGGCGAGGCCCACGAGGGCGAGAACATCGACGAGGTCGCGCAGGAGGCCGTCGAGGCGGAGCCGGTCGGCGTCGACGCGCTGGTCGACGACGACGACGCGGAGCCGGTCGGCGTAGAGGCGCTGGTCGACGACGACGACGCGGAGCCGGTCGGCGTCGATGCGCTGGTCGACGACGACGAGGCGGAGCCGGTCGGTGTGGAGGCGCTGGTCGACGACGACGAGGCCGCGCCCGCGGGCGCGGAGGCCGTGGTCGACGGCGACGCGCCGGCGGATGTCGACGCGCGGGGCGACGACGACGCGAATGTGGAGCCGGTCGCGGAGCTGTCGGACGACGAAGGGCTCGGGCTCGCGGCGCGCTTCGCCAGGGCGGCGCGCGCAGCCGAGGCCGAGCGCGCGCAGGCTGTCGTTAGCGAGGCGACCCAGGAGGGCGCGCTCCTAGAGCTCGGCGGCGCGGAGGAGGAGGCCCCGGAGCTCGAGGTCGAGCTGATCGAGCCGGCCGCCGCCGAGCAGGTCGTGGCGGTCGAGGCCGAGCTGCACGCGCCCGTCGATGAGGACGAGCACCTCGGCCCGCCGCTCCTGCCGGGGCTGGGCGACGCGGTGGCTGAGTACGCGGCGGTCGACGAGTACGTCGACAGCGACGCGGGGCTCGTCGAGGAGGCCGCGGCGACCGCTGACGCGGAGGACGAGTATGTCGATCCGCTCG
>JAGQIT010000247.1:11731-11851 GCA_020431135.1 Myxococcales bacterium
ACGAGTACGTCGATCCGCTCGAGGGAATCGACGACGACGAGCCCGCGAAGGAGGCAGCGCCGACGCAGGCCGCGCCTGCGGACGACGAGTACGTAGATCCGCTCGAGGGGATCGACGACG
>JAGQIT010000248.1 GCA_020431135.1 Myxococcales bacterium
AGGCCTGCTCCGGCGCCATGTAGCTCGGCGTCCCCATCACCCCGGTCGCCTGGCTCAGCTCGCCGACCATGCTGTCGCCGGGCCCCGCCCCGATCCGCGCGAGGCCGAAGTCGACGACCGAGACCCTGACCTCGCCCTCCACCTCGCGGACGAGGACGTTCTCCGGCTTGAAGTCGCGGTGGATCACGCCGGCGGAGTGCGCCGCCGCCAGCCCCCGACCTGCCTGAAGGAACACGTCGAGGATCCGCGCGAGCGAGCGCCCCGGCCGCAGCCAGCTCCGCAGGGTCTCGCCGTCGATCAGCTCCATCGCCACGTAGAGCTCGTCGCCGTGCTCGCCGACCTCGTGGATCGTGACGACGTTCGGGTGGCTCAGCCGAGCGGCCGCCCGCGCCTCCCGGAGGAGCCGATCGCGGACATCCGCGCCGTGCGGCGCGGCGACGTCCGTGCGCAGGAGCTTGAGCGCGACGCGGCGGTCGAGAACCGGGTCGTAGGCCGCGTAGACCACCCCCATGCCGCCCCGCCCGAGGCGCTCAAGGAGGCTGAAGCGGCCGATCTGCGCCGGCTTGGCGAAGCTCGGCCCGAACAGGCGGTTGGCGACGACGGCCGCGATCCGCCGCTCGTCGTCGTCGAGCTCCGGTCGCGCAGAGGCGAGCCCTCGAGCGAGCGCGCGCGTCGAGTCGACCACAGGCCGTGCATGCTATCATCGGGCCGCTAGTCGTACGTGCCGTCCGCCGCCTCCTCATCGGATCTCGAGCTCCTCGAAGCCTGGCGCGGCGGCGATCTGCGCGCCGGCAACGCCCTCTTCCAGCGCCACTTCGCGGCCCTCAGCCGGTTCTTCCGCAACAAGATCGACGTCGGCGTCGAGGACCTGATCCAGGACACCTTCCTCGCCTGCGTCGAGGGCCGCGACCGCTTCGCCGGGCGCTCGAGCTTCCGCACCTACCTCTTTAGCGTCGCCCGCCACCTCCTCTACGCCCGCTACCGCAGGCGCCAGCGCGACCTCGACGTCACCGTCACCTCGGTCATCGATCTCGGCGCCTCGCCGAGCCGTCCGCTCGGCCGGCGCGAGGAGGAGGCGGCGCTCCTCAAGGCCCTGCGCTCGATCCCGATCGAGCACCAGATCGCCCTCGAGCTCGCGTACTGGGAGGGCATGAAGGGGCCCGAGATCGCCGAGATCCTCGGGATCACCGCGAACACGGCGCGCTCCCGCCTCGCGCGCGCGCGCGCGGCCCTCCGCAAGGCGCTCGCCGACGACGGCGCGAGCCTCCGCCTGAGCAGCGTGACGCCGACCGACCTCGACGCCTGGGCGGCCTCGCTCCGCGACGTCGTCGCGGCCGGCTGAAGATCTGTCCCGAGGGTCATCCTTCGCATCTCCCGGCCCCGCGCCGCAGATGAGGCGAGCGCTTGGGCGCGCCGATTTTTCTTTAATCGCAGGGATCACTCGGGCCCCCGCCCCCACTACCTCGGCGACCGAGCGAAGGGAGCGGCGCGGCGACACCGGCGGACGTGAGCCGCGGACGCGCGCTGCCTCCCCTCGCGCGACCGAAGGGCGGCGTCCACCCCCGCCGAGGAGAACACACACCCATGCGATGGTATTTCACCGTGCTCCGCGAGCACACGCCGGGCGCCGAGCTCGACGACGCCGCGCTCGACGAGATGTACGACCTCTACGGCCCCCACCACGACGTCGACCGCGGCGACTTCGCGGACCGCGTCCGCGGCGGCTTCGATCACGTCGTCCGCTTCCGCGAGCGCGGCAGCCGGCGCCTCGTCGGCTTCACGGCAGTGCGCTCGCGGATCATCCGCTTGAGCTCCGGCCGGCGGCTCCCCACCCTCTACTCGGGCCTCTCGTTCGTCCTCCCGGAGGCCCGCGGCCTCGGCCTGCTGCCGGCGGTGCTCTCGTACTACGCGCTCCGCCTCAAGCTCCGCGCGCCGACGGAGACCGTCTGGGTGTGGTCCGACGCGATCAGCTACAAGCCCTACATCCTGACGGCGCGGCGGCTCACGCGGGTCTACCCGTCGCGCCACGGACCGACGCCGGCGTTCGTCCGCGAGCTCCGCGATCGCCTCGGCGCCGACTACTACGGCGACCTCTACGACGCCGCGACCGGCTGCGTCCGCAAGCTCCACAAGCGCCTCAAGGATCACGTCGCGCCGATCCGCGCGCAGGACCTCCGCGACCCCGACATCCGCTTCTACGCCGAGCACAACCCGGGCCACGCCGACGGCCACGGGCTGATGATGCTGATCCCCGCCGACGTGAAGAACATCCTCACCGTTCTCGCCTACCGCCGCCCGAGCGCGCCGCGTTCGCGCCCGACCACGGAGCTCGCCGAGGCATGACGACGCTCCGCACCGTCGAGGCCGAGGCCCTCGAGATCCCCTTCAAGGCGAGCTTCTCGCACTCGCTCGCAACCCGCTCGCGGATGGCGTCGACGCTCGTCCGCGCCGTCGCCGACGACGGCGCCCGCGGCTACGGCGAGGGCTGCCCGCGCGCCTACGTCACCGACGAGACCCTCGACGACGCCCTCGAGCGCTGCCGACAGGCGGCGCCGGCCCTCACCGGCGGCAGCCTGACGCACGCTGCGGAGATCCACCCGCTCCTCGACGCGGCCCTCGGCCAGGAGCCGGCGCCCGCGGCCCGCTGCGCCCTCGAGCTCGCGCTCCTCGAGCTCCTCGCCCGCGACCGAAACCTCAGCGTCCGCCGGCTCCTCGGCGGCCGCGAGGGCGACGTCCGCTACAGCGGCGTGGCGTCGGGGGACGACCCGGCCCGGGTCGGCAAGCTCGCCGCGCGGATGGCCCAGGTCGGCTTCGCCCAGGTCAAGATCAAGGTCGGCCGCGACCTCGAGCGCAACCTCGCCCTCGTCCGCGCCGTCGACGAGGCCTTCGCTGGCGACGTCGAGCTCCGGGTCGACGCCAACGCCTGCTGGGACCTCGCCGAGGCCCGCGCCCAGATCGCCGCCCTGCGCCGCGTCGGCGTCCTCCTCTTCGAGCAGCCGATGCCGGCCGCCGCCCGCGACGACTACCGGCGCCTGCGCCCCGACCTGCCAGGCGACGCGGCGGTGATGATCGACGAGAGCCTCGTCGACCTCGAGGACGCCCGGTGGTTCATCGAGGCGCGGGCCGCCGACCGCTTCCTCCTCAAGATCTCGAAGCACGGCGGCCTCCTGCCGACGCTGCGGATCGCCGCCCTCGCCCGCGAGGCAGCGATCCCCTGTCACCTCGGCTGCCACGTCGGCGAGAGCTCGCTCCTCTCCGCCGCCGGCCGGACGCTCGCCGGGCTCGTCGACCTCGCCTCCGTCGAGGGTTCGTTCGGCCGCCATCTCCTCGAGCGGGACGTGGTCTCCGCGCCCCTCGAGTTCGGCGCCGGCGGCTGGGCGCCGCTCGCCTACGACGACGGCCCAGGCTGGGGGCTCGCCTTCACCGTGTAGGCCGCCCGAGGTGACGAGCCCGGCGCGAGGGTCGTTCGACGAGCACCCGACGACCTCGCCCAGCGCCGGGCGCTCGTCGGCGCGCCCTCGCTCCGGGCTCGTCATCTCGGGCGGGCGGCGCGCCGTCCTTCGCCCTGCGCCCTTCGCCCAGGGCCCGACGCCGCGGCGCCCGGGCGCCGCCTAGCCGCTATACTCGAAGGCGTAGACCGGGCTTATCGCCCCGTCGACCGCGGGCAGCGACCCCGTCCACACCTGCTCGACCGCGCCGGCGACCTCGACCGTGTAGTCGCTCGAGCTGATCCCGTCGAAGTTGATCACCCAGACCTTGTAGGTCCCCGGCTCGGCTCCCTCGTTGAAGAAGATGTTCTCGACGTGGAGGCCGTTGCCCGCGCACATGCCCCCGACGCAGTCGTCGAGGTCGAGGTAGCCGTTGCTCGCCGACGGGTTGTCGAACGAGATCTCAGCGCCGCTCGGGGTCTGGACGTGGAGGTCGAAGTCGGTGACCCGATCCCACGACAGCGACACGCGGAACTGACCCTCCTGGACGCAGACGTCCCCGAAACACACCGACCCCTCGACGCAGTCCTGGTCGACCTCGCAGGGCTCGCCCGACTGACCGTCCCCGGAGAAGTGCTCCGGGACCGGTCGATCGCTGCACGAGAGCGCGAGGAGGACCGCCCAGACGCCGAGACGCGCGCGCATGGCCCAACTCTACACGGCCGCGACCGCAGACGCCCGCGAAACTCGTAGCGGGCCGCAAGGCGCCCAAAACGACACGCACGCCCCTTCCGCGCAGCCCGGCACGCGCCGCGCGAACGTCCCGCGCTCGCCCGCGTCGACCCCCGCACAAGCGCCGCCAGAGGGCGTTAGAGCCGGCCTCTGGGCCCCCCTGCCCATGTCACCGCCGCCGCAGCGCCGGGCAATTCTGCTACGGTCCGACGGATGTCTCCGCGCACCTCCTCTCGTTGGCTGGCAGTTATCGCGCTCGCGCCGCTCGTCGCCTGCAGCTCCGGCGATGACGACACCGCCGCGACCCAAGCGACCACCTCGGGGCTGCCGACCAGCTCCTCGACGAGCTCCGGCACGACCGACGACTCCGACGCCGGTACGGCGTCCGACTCGGGGACCTCGACCGGGACCACCACGACCACCACCGCGACCTCCTCGGAGACGACGACCGCCGAGAGCACCGGCGTCTCGAGCACGAGCGGGACCACGGAGGACACCTCCTGCCCGCCAGGGAGCATCGGCTGCCCCTGTGACGGCGACACCTGCGACGGCGAGCTCGTCTGCGCCAGCGGCACCTGCGAGGCGCCGCTCGACTGCGCTGACGACGACAACGAGCCCAACGACAACGAGGCCGACGCGACGGACCTCGGGATGATCACCGACGACGACGACGACAAGTCGAGCGTCAGCGGCGTGCTCTCGGGCAAGGCCGACGTCGACTTCTACCGCTTCATCGGCACCGACACCGCCTTCCACACCACCGAGCCGACGCGGACCATCGACGCCGATCAGGGGCTGCGCTTCTGCAAGTTCCTCGACTGCCTCGAGGACGGCCCGGCGCTGACGGAGGTCGACTGCCCGGCGGGCACCGACTTCGCCCTGTCGCCGGAGCTGCGCCCGGGCTGCTGCTCGTCCGAGGGCTTCGGACCCGTCGACTACAACTGCCCCGGCGGCGACGACAGCGTCCTCGTCTTCCTCCGCGTCGACAAGCCGATCTTCGACGAGTGCGTCAGCTACACCATCGAGTATTTCCTGTAGCCGCCCGTGTCTGCGCCCAGCAGGGTCGTCGTCGACGATGAGGGCACCCGCGAGGTCATGAGCCCCCACATCCGCGACGTCGAAGTCGACGCTGTGATGAACACACGCCAGGATGCGCCGAGCTCGCGCTCCTCGAGAGCCCCGAAGGGCCCGCGACTCGAGAAGCCCGTCGAGAAGACCGCCCCGGAGACGCGCTAGTCGCGCAGCGCCGGCTCGGGGACGTCCGGGGGGATCGCCGGCTCGCGCCCGAGGAGCGCCAAGACCAGGTGCCCAGCGATCGACAGGGCGCCGAGCGCCAGCCCGACGACGACGCCGCTGTCGACGATCCCCCGCCACGGCTGCTCGAGCCCGCGGACGATCATCACCAGGACGATGACGCCGATGAGGATCGTCCACGAGACGATCCGCCGGACCTTCGTCGCGTGGATCAGCCCCATCGAGAAGAGCGGCGCCAGGACCACGAGGTAGCCCCGCGGGTTGCGCGAGAGCCACAGCGCCCGGGCGACGACCCGCGGGGAGAAGGCGCGGTGGAAGCCGCGGTAGCCCTCGGTGTAGGCCATGAAGAGGATCCACGCGGCGGCCGCGGCCCACAGCGCCGGCGTCATCATGCCGCTGCGCACCGGCTCGACCGCGAGCGGCCACAGGCGGACGACCGCGTTGGCGAGGAGGCCCAAGACGCCGCCAACGCCCCAGGCGACGATCATCAAGGAGGTCATCGTGGGGCGTTGTGCGGGGTCGGCCACGGGCGGCGTTGTACCGCCGTCGCCGGGCTCAGTCGAGGAGCTCGCGCGAGCGGAATTCGCTGCGGAGCTTGCCGAGCGCCTGCTCCTGGAGCTGGCGGATGCGCTCGCGCGAGAGCGAGTAGGTCTCGCCGATCTCCTTGAGGGTCATGCGGCGCTCGTCGTCGAGGCCCATGCGCTTGCGGAGGATGTCGGCCTCCATCGGCGTCAGCGAGGTGAAGACCTCCTTGAGCGTGTCAAAGAGGAGCTGGTTCTCGATGAGCTCGGGCGTCTCGACGAGGCTCGGATCCTCGAGGGTGTCGAGCATCGTCCGGTCGCGATCCTCGCCGAGCGGCTGATCGAGGCTCAGCGGGTTCTCGACGAGGGACCAGCGCATCCGCGAGATCCGCTCGACGCTGACGCCGGTGAGCTCAGCGACCTCCGCGTCGGTCGGCCGGCGGCCGTGCTCGGCCTCGAACGCGCGGCGGGCCTTCCGGACCTTGTTGTAGGCGTCGATCATGTGGACCGGCAGGCGGACGGCGCGGGCCTTGTCGGCGATCGCCCGGCTGATCGCGTGGCGGATCCACCAGCTCCCGTAGGTCGAGAAGCGGAAGCCCT
>JAGQIT010001530.1 GCA_020431135.1 Myxococcales bacterium
CCCCCCTCTGGAAGCGGAGCGTCCGCGAGTCCTCGGCGCCCGGCAGGCGGTAGCGCAGGTCGACCGCGAGGGTGCTCTCGGCGATCGTCACCTCGAGCTCCTCGACGGTCACGCGGGTCCCGAGCCAGCGGCTCAGCGCCTGCATGATCGTCGCCTTGGTCAGGCTCTGGGTCGCCTGGTCGAGGTTCTCGAAGGTCAGGCGGCGGACGTTGGTGCCGAACTCGGGGACGAAGGCGCGCTCGCCGACGTTGGTCAGGATGAGCTGGAGGATCTCGTCGCGGACGTGCTCCTCCCTGGAGGTCACGGCGACCGGGCGGCCGTCGTCGCCGATCCGGAAGGGGAAGGCGAGGTGGCGGGGGTAGGCGGAGCGGCGGCTCATAGGGCACCTGCCTGGCTCGGGGGTCCGACGATGATCGCGACGCCCTGCGGCGCGCCCTCGGGGCTGAGGCAGCGGCCGACGCTCGCGTGGGTCAGCGCCTTGGCGCCGCCGAGCGTCGTCGACGTCGCGCCGGCCGACCACTCGACGCGGACGCAGGGCGACGGTTTGGGGCCGGGGAGGGTGAAGGGGCAGCCGCCGACGACGTGGGTGTCGCCCTCGACCATCACGAGGTCACGGGCGCGGGCGTTCACCTGGCTCGGGATCGCCGTCGCCGCGCCGCCGTGCGGGCAGAGCACCACGGTGCTCTGGAGGAGGAGCGGGTTCGGCATCACGTCACCTCCAGGTTGCCGTTGTTGACGGACACGCAGGCGCTCGAGATCTCGATCTTCTTGCCGGCGACCTCGAGGGTGATCGAGGTGCCGCTGATGACGATCTTCGGGCCGCTGCTGTGCTCCAGGCGGATCTCGTCGGCGTCGTCGTCGAGGACGAGGCGGTGGCCGGCGGCGGTGATGAACGCCCGCTTCTGGGTCCCGGCCTGCGACGGCATCTCGTCGTCGGCCCACCAGGCGCCGCTCCAGATCGGCCGGGCGACGTCGCCGCCCTCGAACTCGATCCAGACGCCGTCGCCGACCTCGGGGATCGCGACGAAGCCGTGGCCCTGGCCGGCGAAGGGCACCGAGGGGATCGCCCACGGCGAGTCGTTGTCGGCGTAGACCTCGGGGACCTGGGCGCGGATGTAGCCGCGGCCCTGCGGGTCATCGACGTCGGTGACGATCCCGCGGTACTTGCCGAAGTGGCGCGTGCGCACGAACTCCGTGAGCTCGACGACCAACCTCTCGAGGGCGTCCGGCATCTCAGAACACTCCTTGGGGGATCTGCTGCTGCGCCTGGCGCTGCTGGGCGTCGGCGGGCGCGCGGCTGTTGGAGCGCAGGCGGAAGGCCTGGGTGTAGCGGTCGCGGCCGAGGGTGTGGGTGACCTTGGTGATCGTGTAGTCGCCGCTGAGGCGGGCCGTCGCGCCGCGCAGGCGGACGACCTCGTAGGGCCGGAGGACCCCGCCGTAGCAGGTGCCGCTCGTCTCGCCGGTGACGGTCACGGCGAGGGCGCGGCGGCGAGCCTCGCCGTCGACCTGGCTCTGGGCGTCGGTCGCCCCGGCCTGCCCGGGCGGCAGGCGCTCCTGGCCTTGCTGGCTGTCCTCGACGGCCTGCG
>JAGQIT010000249.1 GCA_020431135.1 Myxococcales bacterium
CGGCCTACTTCCTCTACGCGCCGCTGCTTGCGACCGAGACGCTCCTCGTCGATCGCGACCTCAACCCGGTCCACACCTGGACGAGCGCGACGCTGCCGGGGAGCGGCGCCCTCCTCACGCCGGGCGGCGATCTCCTGCGGGCCGGGCTCGCGGGCAACGACTTCGCCTTCGCCGGCGTCGGCGGCCGGATCGAGCGCCAGACCTGGGACGGCGCCGAGGTCTGGGCCTTCAACTACTCCGAGGACGCCCACCGCCAGCACCACGACTTCACGCTCCTGCCGAGCGGCAACGTCCTGACGATCGCCTGGGAGTACCGCAGCCCGGCGGAGGCGATCGCGGCCGGCCGCGATCCGGCGACCGTCGACATGTCGCGCGGGCTCTGGCCCGACTCGCTCGTCGAGATCGACCCGCGAAGCGGCGCCGTCGTCTGGGAGTGGCACGTCTGGGATCACCTGATCCAGGACCGCGACCCGATGGCGCCGAACTACGGCCCGGTCGCCGATCACCCCGAGCGCATCGACCTCAACTACATCGACTCCTACGGCGAGTTCTACTTCGACTGGAACCACGTCAACGGCCTCGACTACAGCCCGGCGCTCGATCAGATCGTCGTCTCGGCGCTGCGCTTCAGCGAGATCTGGATCATCGATCACGCGACCACGAGCGCCGAGGCGGCGGGCGCCGGCGGCGATCTCCTCTACCGCTGGGGCAACCCCGCGGCCTACCGCGCGGCGCCGCTGTCGGCCCGCGGCCTCTATCACCAGCACGATCCGCGGTGGATCCCGCCGGGCTACCCCGGCGCCGGCAACCTGACGATCTTTAACAACGGCCTCCCCGGCGAGCGCGAGCGCTCGTCCGTCGTCGAGATCACGCCGCCGCTCGCGGACGACGGCACCTACGCCCGCGACGGCGCCGCCTGGGGCCCGCACGCGCCGGTCTGGGAGTACGTCGGCGATCCGCCCGAGAGCTTCTTCTCGCCGGTCGTCGGCAGCGCCCAGCGCCTCGCCGACGGGACGACGCTGATCAACGACGGCGACACCGGGCGCTTCATCATCGTCGATCCGAGCGGAGCCATCCTCTGGGAGCGCAGCCACGGGCAGGGGGTCTTTCGCATCGACGGCTTCGCGGAGGACGACCCCGCGCTCGCCGGCATGGGGCTCCTTTGACGCCTACGGCAGCTCCCAGAGGTAGGTCCGCACGATGTCGGACGGCGAGCGGGCGTAGAGCCAGTACATGCCGCCGCGGCCGTCGGTGAACGCGAGCGCGGGCGAGGTGGAGCCCTCCTCGGCCTTGATCGGCGCGAGGCCCCAGTCGGTGCACGCCCGCGGGGCGCTCCGCGCCCACTCGAGCGCGGCGTCGCGGGACGACGGCCGCGGGTAGGCGTCGAGGTGGTCGCGGGCCCGCGCCTCAGTGCAGGCGACGGCGTCGGCGGGCTGGACGGGGACGTGGAGGCGCGCGTACCCGGCCGTGAGAACGACGGCGACGGCGACGAGCGCGAGGGCGAGGCCGCGGACGCCCCGCGCTCCGCGACGCTGCGCCCGAAACCCGACGACGAGGCCGACGAGGCCGGCGAGCGCGGACGGCCCGAGCGTCACGCAGTCGAAGAGGAGGCGATCGGGCGGCAGCTGCCGATGGAGCGCGAGCCGGGCGCCGATCACGAGCAGGGCCGCCGCGAGCAGCATCACGACGATCCGGCGCCGCGACGGCCGGACCTGCGCCCCGGGTCTGCGCCACGGGAGGATCGCGCCTAGACCGGCGCCGAGGAGCGCCGCCGCGAAGGGGAGGGCGAGGAGGAGGAGCGCGTGCGTCGACTCCTTGAGCTGCTTCGGATCCGTCCACCACGGCCGACGCGGGCGCGGCGGCGCCTCGCTCGGCGCAGCGCCGGGCCCGAGGGCGGCGATCAGCGGCGCGGCGTCGTCACCGAGCGCAGGCCCGGCGCAGAACCCCAAGCTCGGCGCGGCGTCGCCCTCCTCGGAGTCGCAGACGAGGAAGGGCTCCCCGGGCGCCGGGTAGACCGCGCACGAGCCCGGGCCGCCCAGCGGGTGGGTCTGGACGATGACCTTGGCCGGCACCGCGCCGCGCCACACCGTGTCCACCACGAGCTCGATCGTCACCGAGTCGTCGGCCGTCGCTCGCAGCGCGGTCGGCCAGTCGTAGGCGCCCACCGTCCCCGCGAAGACCCGGCTCGCGAACTGGCAGCCTTCGACGGTCGGGTGGCGGAGCGCGAGGCACGAGCACGCGCGGGCGGCTGCTGGCGCGAGGAGCAGACCCCCCGCGACCGCGACGGAGACGGAGACGGAGACGAGGCCTGTTCGCAGCACGACCCGAGTCAGACACCGCGTCACGCTCGAGGTTCCCCGCGCTCTGCGGTTTCTTGCGTCTCCTCCCCGAGCGCGCGTGCGCGCGTCCGGCCGCGCGCCATCCTCGACGACGATCGCCCCGAAGGACCTGCGCGATGAGCCAGGAGCGAGTCGGCGCAGCCGCAGAGGCCGCCGCTAGCGCTCGTCCGCGTCGCTCTTCGGGACCGCGATGAGCCCCCGCATCTGCCGCTCGACCAGCCTCGTCGCCAGCTCCGGCATCACCTTGCTCACCACGTTCATCAGCTTCGAGTCGCGGCCGACGAAGATGTGGAGCTTGTCCGCCTCGACGCCGTCGAGGATGACCTGCGCGGCCTCCTCCGGGCGCATCGCCGCGGCGGACGCGTCGTCGCTCGTCGGTCCCATGCGCACGCCCGAATTTTTGGCGATGTCGGTGGCGATCGCCCCGGGGAGGACGACCGAGACCGCGACGTTCGTGCGCAGGAGCTCGGCGTAGAGGCCCTCGGTGAGGAGCTTCACCCCGGCCTTGGCCGCGCCGTACATCGTCTGCCCGGGGAACGGGAAGAACCCCCCCATGCTCGAGACGTTGGCGATGTGCGCCTCGGGCCGCGCGAGGAGGCGCGGCAGGAAGGCCTTGATCATGTGGATCGGCCCGTAGAGGTTGACGCTGATCATGCGATCGATGACCGCGTAGTCGAGGTCGTTGAACGGGACGAAGGGCTGGATGACGCCCGCGTTGTTGATCACCCCGTCGACGGCGCCGTGGGCCGCCTCGACCGCGGCGGGGAGGGCCTCGACGCTCGCGCGGTCGCTGATGTCGACCTCGTGCCGCGACAGCCGGTCGCCCGCGCCGGCGAGCGCCGCCGTCTCGCGCAGGCCCTCTTGGCGGAGATCGACCGCGGCGACCCGCGCCCCGCGGGCGATGAGCCCGAGGGTGAG
>JAGQIT010001531.1 GCA_020431135.1 Myxococcales bacterium
GCGCGTGGTTCGACGTCGGCTTCGCCCGCGCGGTCGCCCGCGAGGTCCTCCTCGAGCTCGGGACCCTCGGCGCCGACGACTACCTCGACGAGCTCCACGCGCTGCGCGGCGAGCTCCTCACGTCGCCCCTGCGCGGCGAGACGAACGACGCCCTCGCGGCCCGGGCCGCCGCCGCCGAGAGCGACGCCCAGGCGCTCCTCGTCGCCCGCGGGGCGCTCTACGCCACGCGTCTCGACGCCCTCCTCCGCGCCCGCGGCAGCTCGCTGCGCGCCCTCCTCCGCGCCCTCGTCGCCCAGGCCCACGAGCGCCGCAGCGCCGCCCTCGCGGAGGACGCCCTCCTCGATCGGATCGCCGAGAACGT
Organism: Myxococcales bacterium; assembly: GCA_020431135.1. Classification (GTDB taxonomy): domain Bacteria; phylum Myxococcota_A; class Polyangia; order Nannocystales; family Nannocystaceae; genus JADJRG01. Next base: position 362 of record JAGQIT010001531.1, read on the forward strand.
CGGCCGCGAGGAGCTCGCGATCCTCCGCCGCGGCGTCCTCGAGGGCGGCCCGATCGACGTCCCCAAGGGCGCCCTCGATCCCTGCTTCGACGCCGCCCGCCGGACCTACACGCGCTTCGACCTCGGCTTCGACGCCGCCCGCTCGCAGGACGCGGCGCCGATGGTGCTCCGCGGCGTCCGCCCCGGCGGCCCCGCGGCCAAGGCCGGCCTGCGCGAGGGCGAGCCGCTGCTCTCGCTCGTCGCCAGCCACAGCGACCCCGAGCGCCCGGTCGAGATCGTCGTCGAGCGCGGGGGCGAGGCCGTCACGATCACCTACAAGCCGCTCGGCGACCGCGTCCGCGAGATCGGCTGGCGCCGCAACCCGATGGCGCCCGAGTTCCTCTGCCCGCCATAGATGCCTGTCCCAAGCGCCAGTTCCGTTCCTCGTCAGGGGCCCTAGCGCAGGACGTGCGTCGCGAAGCCGAGCGCGAAGTTCACCGCGTTCGCCGCGATCATCGCCACGCCGAGCCGCCAAAAGCGCGCCTTGATCGCTGGCAGCTCGGCCTGCGTGGCGAAGGTCCGCCGCGGCCACAGGACCCACGAGACATAGGCGAAGGAGCCGAAGCTGACGGCGAAGAGCGCCAGCTTGCAGGCGAAGAGCGCGACCCACAGCGGCTCGCCGCGCGCCGCGTGACCTGGCCAAAAGCACAGCGCGATCCCCGAGAGGAGGATCGCCATCACCCCGGAGAAGACCTTCCAGCGCGCGCCGTGGACGACGTGGAAGATGAACCCCTCGAAGTCGGCGTCGCGCTCGAAGAACCCCTCGGCGCGCGGGTGGAGGACGAAGATCGAGAAGACCATCGCGCCGACCCAGACCCCGCCGCCGAGGACGTGGACGACGAGGAGCGCGGCCTGGGCGAGCGCGTCGATCATGGGCGGACGATCCTAGCAGCCCGCGGCGAGGAGCTGGCGCTCTCCCGCCGCGACCGACTTCGCGCCCGCGCCCCTGCGCTACTCGAGCCCGAGGGCCGCGACCCCGTCCTCGTCGAGGCCGAAGTAGTGGCCGACCTCGTGGAGCACCGTCACCCGGACCTCCTCCTCGAGGTCCTCCGGGTCGGCGAAGCTGGCGACGAGGTTCGCCGTGAAGAGGACGATCCGCGAGGTCATCGGCGCGAGCTCGAGGATCCGCTGGCCGAAGTCGTCTGGCCCCTCGAACATCCCCAGCGCCCGCGGGTCGAAGCCGTCGGCGACGACGTCCCAATGCGGCCGCG
>JAGQIT010000250.1 GCA_020431135.1 Myxococcales bacterium
CGCGAAGGCGGCGAAGGTCGCCGCCGCCGCGCACAGGAGCGGATAGGCCGGGCTGCGCCTGAGGATGATGAGCCACGGGATCACCGCGGCGACGACGACGAGCTGCATCGCCTCGACGCCGAGGTTAAAGCCGAGCAGCGCCAGCGCCTGGGTCGGGCCGTCGTAGCCGAGGCCGGCGAGCGCCGAGGCGAAGGCGAGGCCGTGGAAGAGCCCGAAGAGGCCGGCGATCCACGCCTCGCGCCCGGCGAAGAGCGGCTGGATCACGTGGACGGCGGACACGAGGATCGACAGGGCGACGACGACCTCGACGAGCTGCGCCGGCAGCCCCGCGCCGAGCGTCGCCCCGAGCACCAGCGTCAGCGAGTGGCCGAGGGTGAAGGCGGAGACGATCGCGACGACCCGCCCCAGCGTCTCGCGGATCGAGCGCGTCGCGGCCCAGCGGCGATCGACCGCGCGCAGCGGCGCGACCACCAGGAGCGTGAGGAGGAAGAGGAGGTGGTCGGTCCCCTCGGCGATGTGCTCGAGGCCGAGGCTGAACATCGCCGCGAGGGCGGTCCAGAGGCTGCCCTCGGGGCGCGTCACCACGACCTCGCGCCGCTGGTAGTGGGCGGTGGCGACGAGGGTCGGCGCCGCGCCGACGTCGGCGAGCCGGAGGTCGCGGCGGGCGAAGACGTAGACGTTGTGGGTGGCGACGCGCCCGAGAACGACGTCGTCGCGGAGGCGGAAGCTGCGCGGCGCCTCGCCGGCGGGCGCGATCAGGCGGCCCTTGGCCACGTAGACCTCGCCGTCGTCGATCCGCGTGCGCGTGACGCTGGCGATCTCCGTGGTGAAGGGGCGGCCGCTCTCGGTGCGCGCCGTCAGGCGCCCGCGGACCCAGTCCTTAAGACCGCCCTCGGCCGCCGTCGCCCCGCGTCGGGCCGCCTCTAGCTGCCCCGGCGGGATCCGGAGCTCGACGCCGATCGCCCTCTCGCCGAAGTCGAGGAAGAGCACCTCCCCCGCGACCTCGTGCGCGCGCGCAGGCGCGGCGACGAGGAGCGCCGCCAGGACCCCGAGGAGAACCGCGCCGCGCCGCGCCGACCCGCCCCTCATAGCGACCCGCCGTAGTCGAATTGCTTGTCGCGGTAGATGCTGTGGTAGTGCGTCTGCCCCTGGATGACGACGCCGTTCTGGCAGGCGAGCTCGATCCACAGGCGCGGGCCGTCGATGCGCATGTAGGTGCCGTTGACGTCCGCGTCGACGCCCGCGTCCTCGGTCCCCGCCCAGGCGACGTAGGTGTCGGCGAAGGCCTCCTCCGCGGTGTAGGCCGCCATCAGCTCCGCCGCGACCTCGGGGTCGGCGTCCTCGACCCACTCGGCGATCGCCGCGGTGACGAGCGCCTGCTGCTCGCTCGACAGCGTCGAGACGAGGACGCCGGCGCGGTTGCTCCCCGTCGGGTACTTCGCCTGGGCGGCGTCGACCGAGCCGGTCCCGTACTCGACCGGGCCGATGAGAACGTCGGAGAAGGTCTGACCGGCGAGGAAGGCCGCGGCCAGCGTCTCGCTGTCGAAGGCGGCGAAGACCGCGAGCAGGGCCGCGCCCTCGCCGGTCATCGGCGCGTAGGCCTCGCCGTCGACCGTGAACTCCGCCTTCGGCTCGACGCCGAGGTGGTTTGGGATCGGATAGCCGACGCCGGCGATGTAGGTCATGTTGAAGGCCATGTGGTGGCCGCCGAACATCACGGCGAAGTCGCCGGTCGTCGACGGCGTCCCGAGCACCGAGACGTAGTAGTTGCCGGCCGCGTACTGTCCGCCCATGCCGCCCATGCCGCCCATGCCGCCCATGGTCCCGAGGTAGTCGTCGGCCGCCCGGACGCCGTCGAGGTCCGAGCGCCCGGCGCTCGACAGGACAGCGGTCATCAGCGTCAGGGCCCGCGCCTGGCTGTCGGTCGAGAGCGCCCCCATCTGCACGCCCGGGCGCTCCTGGCCGGGGAGGTTGGACCACTTCGTCCGCGAGACGGCGTCCGAGAACGGCAGGTTGGCGGCGCTCAGCTCGTCGCTCGACAGGCCGGCGAGGAAGGCCTCGGCGGCGCACACGACCTCCTCGATGTTGGTCGTCGCGGCGCTGCAATCGACGGGCGCGCCGGTGTCGGTGCCGGTCTCCGTGCCGGCGTCGGTCTCCGTGCCGGCGTCGGTGTCCGTGCCGGAGTCGGTGCCCGATCCAGTGCCGGCGTCCGTGTCCGTGACGCTGGCGGCGTCCGTGTCCGTGACGCTGGCGCTCGCGTCCGTGTCGCTGCCCGTGCCGTCGGTCGCCGACGCGCTCCCGGCCGTGTCGGTGTCGCCGACGCTGTCGCTGCCGCAGGCGACGGCGGCGGCGAGCGGCGCGACGCAGACCGTCGAGACGAGCAGGACCTGCGCTCGCAGCCCGAGCCTCGGCCCGCGCGCGACCTCCTCCTCCGGAGCGCAGGCGACGATGCTGGCGGCGTTGTCGTGGTGTGTGACGCGATTCTTCCCCATGGAGAGAAGATGCGCCCGGACTCTTGCGAAGATCTTAAGCGCCCGCTCGAGTCGCGCGAGCGCCTGCGTACGACCCTCGCCTCTCGACGCCACAGCGCGCGGTACGCCCTGCACAGCCGCGTCCTGACGAAGCCGAGCCCGCTCGACGGTCGCCGCGAGGGCGCGACGGACACTCGGACGTCCTCCTAGCGCCCGCGGCCGACGGAGAGCCGGAGCGAGACGTCGCTCTCGCCGACGCTCGGGTACTTCCAGCGGCTCACGGCCTTCTTCACGCACGCGGCGAAGGACGGCTCGCCGAGCTCGTCGCTCTCGGTGACGACGTCGCCGATCGTCCCGTCGGCGGCGACGCGATAGCGGGTCACCTGGGTGCCGACGCGCCCGCGCGCGGCGGCGCCGGTCTTCTCGTGGCAGAAGCGGAGCTCGCCGCGGTGGGCCCGGGTGATCCGGAGGACATCGTCCATCGCGTGGGCGCCGGCGACGGTCACGGTGATGTCGAGGTCCGTCGACGCCCGCTTCGCGTCGTCCGCGTCGACGACGGCGACCGTGTGCTCCGTCAACCCGGCGAAGGGATCGGCGGGCTCGGCCGGCTCGGGCGACGACGGCCCCGGGTCGGCGGGCTCGCGCGGCGCCGCGAACCACTCGCCGACGGCGGCAACCGGTCGCGCGTCGTCGCAGTGGAGGGGCACCTGCGGCTCGGCGGCGATCAGGACGGCGCCGCGCCGATGAGCGCTGACCATGTGCGGGACGAGGTCGCCCCAGCGCTCGCCCGGCTCCGCGCCGACGACGGTCGTCTCGCACAGCTCCGCCTGCGCCTTGATCTCGCGCAGGAGCGCCTCGACGCCGGCGACCCCCGACTCCCGACGCACGCTCGCGCACCCCCCTCCCGCGCCCTCGAGGAGCACGCGCGCCGCCCGGCGCCGGGACACGCCGTTGCAGATGTAGGGCTCCGGCCCCGCCATGACGCTGACGAAGACGCCGTCGCGGGCGACGAAGATCGCCGGCGTCACGCACTTCACGGCGGCCTCGGACGGCGCGCAGCCGCTGACGAGCGGGGCGAAGGGGATGTGGCCGACGCCGGCGGCGGTCGTGACCGCGGCGGCGAAGCGCTCGAGCTCGCCGCGGCCGCTGGTGTAGAGGAGGTCGACCACGGCGGACATCGGCGTCGCCTCGTCGACGGCGAGCGCGGCCGTGAGGTTCGGCGAGCGACCGAGGTTGATCGCCCGCTGCTTCTCCGCGTCGACGGCGTCCATGATCCCATCGAAGAGCGGGCCGATCAGGTGGTTCGTGCTCCGCCGCGGATCGGCCTCACCCGCGATCCGCGGATCGAGCCCCTCGGACTCGAGCTGCTCGAGGAGCAGGCGGACGTCCGGGCTCGGGTCGCGGCGCATCGCCGCGATCGACGGCGCGTTGGTGAAGACGGCGCGCTCCCCCGTCGCCCGGATCTCGAAGGCGTAGGGCACGTCCGCGAGCGACCCGTCGACCGCCGGGAGGTCGACCGCGAGGGCCGACGCCGCGGGGTCTGGAGCCGCGGCCGCGACCGCGACTTGGCCCTCCGCGCTCGCAGGGCGCTCCCCGTCGCCGCCCGAGCCCGCGCTCCCCCGCGGGCCGCAGGCGAGCCCGAAGACCACCGCGACGATCGCCGCCGACCCGCTCCAGCGCCTCATCTCAGGCATCGTAGCAGCCCGCCCCCCGCAAACGTCGACGCCGCGCGGTCTCTCGGATGCCACAGGCGCGCGACGGCATGAGAGCGCGCGCGTCGTCCACCGCCAGCGCGTCGACGCCGCGCCGCAAACCGTCGGCGACACAATCTACATCGCAGATATTTCTCTATCACCGCCGTTCGACGGTCCACGCGCCCGGCTCGCTTGACCGCGGCCGAAGACCCCGCCCAAGCTGATCCTGTGGACACCCCGCGCGCAGCGACCCAAGGAGCTTCTCATCCGGCGGACCTCGGCGGCGCCCGGCACTACGACCTCGACGCCTACAACGCGGTGATCCGCGCGCGCGCGGCCGACCTCGATGAGCGGATCCCCGCGAGCGCGATCGAGGGGGCCGTGCCGGCGGCGCTGCGCGGCGGCGCCTACCTCCTCAACGGCCCCGGCCTCGTCGAGCTCGGCGGCCGCCTGATGCACCCCTTCGACGGCCACGGCTTCGTCCGCGCGCTCCGCTTCGACGAGGGCGGCGGCGTCCGCCTGCAGGGGCGCTTCGTCGACACCATGGCCTACCGCATCGAGGCCTCGGAGGGGACGATCCGCTACCGCGGCCTCGGCACCCTCGTCGCCGACCCGAAGCGGCGGCGCGGCGGCTGGCTCGACAACCTGCGCGCGCCGAGCAGCAAGGACGTCGCCAACACGGCGATCGTCCCGTGGAACGGGCGCCTCCTCGCGCTCTGGGAGGGCGGCCTCCCCCACGCCCTCGACCCCGAGACCCTCGAGACCCTCGGCCACGAGTCCTTCGGCTCGACGATCGACGCGCCCTACCTCGCGCACACCCGCGTCGACCACCCGCGCGGTCGCCTCGTCGGCCTGTCCCCGCGGCCAGGCGCGCGCGCGACCGCCCTCACCTTCACCGAGCACGACGGCGCCGGCAAGCTCGTCTGTCGCCGCGAGGCGTCGATCCCCGAGTTCACGATCATCCACGACTTCGCGATCACCGAGCGCTTCTACGTCGTCTTCGCCGCGGCGATGCGCCCCGACCCGAAGGCCTTCCTGCGCGCCAAATTCGGCCTCGGGACGATGATCGACGCCGTCGGCCTCGACCGCGCGCGGGCGTCGACCGTCTACCTCGTGCCGCGCGAGGGCGGCGGCCCGGCGCTCCCGATCTCCCTCGGCCGCTCGCTCTTCGCGATCCACCACGCCAGCGCCCACGACCTCGTCGGCCCCGACGGCCGGCCGATCGCCGTCGTCTTCGACTCGTGCTGCCTCGAGGAGTTCGAGTTCGGCCGCGAGTTCGGCTACCGCGGCACCGATCGGCGCCTCGACCCGGGGATCGCCCGCGGCCCCGCCGGCCAGCTCCTCACGCGCCTTCGCCTCGACATCGAGGGCCGCCGGGCCAAGGCCGCGCCCCTCTCCCCCTACTGCGTCGACTTCCCGCGCGTCCACCCGACGCGCGACGGCTACGGCTGCCGCTACGTCTACGGGGCGACCACCGACGTCCCCGGCGTCTCCTTCCCCTTCAACGCGATCCTCCGGGTCGACTGCGCCCGCGCCGAGGCCGAGAGCGACCTCGCGGCCGCGTCGACCCTGTGGGCGCCGGGCGACGGCCGCCTGTGCGGCGAGCCGGTCTTCGTCCCCGACCCCGAGGGCGACGACGAGGCCGCCGGCTGGGTGCTCGTGATGATCTACGACGGCGACGCCGACGCGGCGACGACCGTCCTCTGCGTCCTCGACGCCCAGCGCCTCGACGCCGGGCCGATCGCCAGCGTCGACCTCGACCTCCTCCTCCCCTACGGCTTCCACGGCAACTGGGCGCCGGCCAAGGCCTAGTTCGCGGGCCGCGAATTCGCTGACAGGATCGCGAGTGCGCGGCCCAGGCCGGCCTGCGACAACCTCCGCGTGAGCCCGAGCGCAGCCCCCCGAGTAGCGACGACCGTGACGGACCCGATCGAGCGCGATCCGCGATGGGCCGCCGTCCTCCGCCGCGACGCCAGCCGCGACGGCAGCTTCGTCTACGCGGTGACGACGACCGGCGTCTTCTGCCGGCCCTCGTGCCCGGCGCGCAGGCCCAAGCCGACGAACGTCCGCCTCTTTTCGACGCCGGCCGAGGCCCGCACAGCCGGCTTCCGGGCGTGCAAGCGCTGCCGCCCCGAGGCGCGAGGCGAGGCCGCCGACGACCCCCAGCGCGCCGTGATCCTCGCGGCCTGCGCGGCGATCGACGCCAGCGAGTCGGCGCCCTCCGTCGGCGAACTCGCGGCCGCGGCGGGCGTCAGCGAGTCGACCCTCCATCGCGCCTTCAAGGCGGCGCTCGGCCTGACGCCGCGGGCCTTCGTCGCGGCCCGCCGCGAGCAGCGGCTGCGGGGCGACCTCGCCGACGCCCCCTCCGTCACCGCCGCGCTCTACGACGCCGGCTTCGCCTCCTCGGCCGGCTTCTACGCGCGCGCGAAGGCGATCCTCGGCATGCGCCCGGCGACCTACCGCGCCGGCGGCGAGGCCGAGACGATCCGCTTCGCCGTCGGCCCGTGCTCGCTCGGCGCGGTGCTGGTCGCGGGGACAGCCGCGGGGATCTGCGCGATCGACCTCGGCGACGATCCGCAGCGGCTCGTCGAGCACCTCGAGAGGCGCTTCGATCGCGCCGAGCTCATCGGCGCCGACGCCACCTTCGAGGCCTGGGTCGCCCGCGTCGTCGCGCTCGTCGACGGCGCGAGCGACGACGCCCGCGACCTGCCCCTCGACGTCCGCGGCACCGCCTTCCAGAGGAGGGTGTGGACCGCCCTCGCGGCGATCCCGGCGGGTACGACCACGACCTACGCCGCCCTCGCCGAGGCCCTCGGCCAGCCGAAGGCCGCCCGCGCCGTCGCCCGAGCCTGCGCCGCCAACCCCGTCGCCCTCGCGATCCCCTGCCACCGCGTCGTCCGCCGCGACGGCGGCCTCGCGGGCTATCGCTGGGGCGTCGAGCGCAAGCGGGCGCTCCTCGAGCGCGAGCAGGCCCGCGACGCCGCGCCGCGCGACCCCGAGCCCGAGGCTCCCGGGGTTCCGTAGCGCCGGCAGAGACGCGCTGCCCCAGAGGACATCTCTCCCCGAGCCTACGCGACCCCTAGACCCGACCTGCTCTTTGAGACACTGTTCATGTCCGCGACAGACCGGGCTCCCGACGCCGCTCGGTGCCCCTCCGCGAATCCGGCGACGCGACGCGCCTCGGCCGCGTAGCCAGAGTCGCGGCGACGCGAAGGCGCGCGCCCGTCGACGTCGATGACGGGCGGCGCGACGCCCTACGACGCCGCCGCGATCGCGGCGAGGAAGGGCGCCCCCTTGGCCCGCTCGTCGCGGACGATCTGAAGGTGGCGCGGCCGCTCGAGGCGACCGTCGAGGCGCGCCGCGCAGGCCTCCGCGAAGCGCCACAGGTCCCCCTGCTCCGCCTCGTTCTCGCCGAGGAGCGCCAGCGCCTGGGCGACCCGGATCGCCCCGAGCATGCCCTCCTCGACGTCCTCGTGGCCCTCGACGCGCGGCCGCAGGAGGTCGATCCGCTCGCGGATCCGGGCCGCGTCGCCGCTCGCCATCGCCAGCTCGAGGAAGAAGATCGTCGGCAACAGGAAGCACTCGTCGAGGTCGAAGTGGCGCAGGTGCGGGACGTGCTCCTCGGCGACCGCGACGTGGCCGCGCCAGAGGTGGGCGCGGGCGAGGTAGAGATGCGACGACTGGGCGTTCTCGCAGTAGGTCTCGCGGTTCTGGCGGAGCCAACGGATGAACCCCGGGTTCTCGTTGGGGTAGTTCATCTGCCCCTCAAAGACCGGCGTCAGCATCTCCTCGAGGAGAACGAGGTCGGCCTCCGGCCCGAGGTACCAGGCGACCGACGAGAGCACGCAGCCGGGGCAGCCGAGGCGCTGGCGGTAGGCGTTGGTGTAGTTGACGTGGGGCATCAGCCCCTCGACGATCGCCGCGACCCGGTCGTCGTCGCCGGCGACGTAGTGGCGGCGCGCCCGGATCCGATCGGCCGCGAACTCGCGGTAGCCGAGGTCGGCGAGGAGGCGAGCGTAGGCCTCGATCAGCGCGTCGATCGCGGCGAAGGGGACCTCGGGGACGTCGAGCGCCGAGTAGCAGGCCGTGCCGAGGCCGCCGGCGATGAGGCCGAGGGCCCACTGCACGCGGCTGTCCTCGTCGCTGAGGATCCCGCCGAGCGCCGCCACCAGCGGCAGGAGCTCCGCGCCGGCGACGACCGCCCGCTGCTGCTCGCCGAGGCTGCGCGAGCGCCGGATCTCCTCCGACTTCGTGACCGCGCGGAGCAGCGGATCGCCCGTGCGCTCGCCGAGCTCCGTCGCCCGCTCGCGGGCGCTGGTGTCGTCCTCCTCCTTGCGGATCGCCTCGTACTCGGCGAACTCCTCGTCGCGTCGGCTCGTCGTCATCGTCGGTCGCCTCTCGGGGCCGAGCATCGGCGCTGCGCGCCGCGCTGACAAGGGCGCGGCACGCAGCCCGCCGCGCCGACGTCGTGCTCGCCGCGGCGTCGCGCGTGCGACCTGCTCACGTGATCCCGAGCCGACGCCGCGCCTCGTCGGTCGCCGGATACACGGCCTCGCGCGGCAGCTGCTTGCCCGCGCGGCCGTGCTGGCCCGCCTCGACGAGGCCGCGGATCTTCTTGGTGAGCGGCGTGAGGTCGCGGATCTCGACGATCCAGCGGCTCGCGTAGTCCTCCGCGACGGCGCGGGCGAGGCCGACCTGGATGCTGCGGTGCGGCAGCTTCGCGCCGCGGATCGAGCGCTCGGGATCCCACTGGACGCGCACCGGCGCCGCGTCGAACTCGCGCTGCCACGCGCTCCGATCGCCGTGGATCCTCGCCTCGAAGGCCGTGAGCACGGCGCTCTCGAGGGCGCGGTCCCAGGCCTCGCGGGCGATGCGGACGCCGAGGATCCGCGTCTGGTTCGGCCGCTTCGCCCAGGCGCTCCGCTCCATGAGCCAGAGGAAGGACGGCTTGATCCACGTCATCCGCCCGTAGGAGAAGGGCGGGACGAGGCGCTGCGCGGCGAGTGCAGCGTCGGCGATCGCGTCGTTGAACGCCTGGTAGACGACGACGCCGTCGCGGTCGAAGTCGGCGCGGATCTGCTGGTGCGAGGGGGCGAGCGCCACGCGGCGGTTTTACCTGGTTTTTCTCCCTGCCCGTCTTGTGAGCGACTCCGCGGCCCTACTGCACACACGCCGTCGTCGAGCGCGCGTGCGCTCACTCGCCGCGATCGTCCGCGGAGCTCGCCTCGCGCGCGAGCGCGCAGGGCCTCGCCAGGCCCGTCGGCCCCGCGGTCGACGCCCCGCGCCGGGATCGGCCCGTCCCTCGACACGCACGCGCGCAGCGATCGCCCGGCGTATGGCGCAGCGCGGGCGCTCCCGCTACCCTGCGCCCTGATGTCGGCGTCGGCCTCCGCCCCTACCCTGCGCCCCGGCGATCTGCGGTGCTTCCTCCTCGTGGGGCTCACAGGGGCGATCCTCGCGCCGCTCGGCGACCACTTCCACGTCGCCACCGGCGTCACCGAGTACCTCGTCGACTTCGGGCCGCGCTGGTTCGGCCGCAGCCCCCTGTGGTTCACGCTCCTCGTCGCCCCCTACATGGGCGCGCTCGCGGTCGTCCAAGGGCGCCTCACCGGGCCTGCGGCGCGGTCGGGCACGGACGCCGCGGCGCGACCGAGCGCCTGGGTATGGAGCGCGCCGCTCCTCGTGCTCGGCCTCTACCTCATGAGCAGCTTCTACCCCTCGCGTGAGGGCGGCGTCCTCGAGGTCCTGATGTTCGCCGCGGCGGCGGCCCTCTACCTCGCCTTCGACCGCAGCCGTCGCGGCCTCGCGCTCGCGCTCGCGGCGGCTGTCCTCGCCTCGGCGACCGAGCTCGCCCTCATTAACCTCGGGGTCTTCCGCTACCTCCCCGACTCCGCCGAGCTCTTCGGCGTCGCCCCCTGGCTGGTCGCCCTCTACTTCGCCGCCGCGGTCGCGGTCGGGGCCCTCGGTCGACGCCTTATCCCGGCGGCGCCCTCCGCGGCTCGTTGAGGTCGCGCCGGCGAGCCGTCGCGCGACGCGGGCCGTCAAGAACGACCTGTCCTTTCAGACACCACCTCGCGAAGGGGGGGTCCGAGCGCACGCACGGGCGCGACTCGCCGCAGCGCGCTGACATCGAGCCGACCCCGTGACCCCCCGCGGCTAGTTGAGCACTCGCGGCCGTCGGCTCGCGCTCTGAAGCTCGCGCAGCAGCGCCAGCAGGTCCTCGCCCTGCTGGCGCGACTCGGCGAGCGACGGGACCTTGCGGGCGAGGCTCGCCGCCTGGAGGTAGAGGACGCGGATCAGGCGGGCGCCGATCGCCGGCTCGGCGAGCTCCGGGAGCGCCGAGATCAGCGGGTTGTCGGCGTTGAGGAGGAGCGGGGTCGTGGCCGCGCGGCGGGTGATCGTCAGGCCGCGGACGAGCGCCTGCTGGAGCGCCGAGCCGCTCGCCTCGAGGGTCCGGGCGCGCTCGCGGAGCTGGGCCGGATCGGCGAGGAGGAGCACCGGCGTCTCGGACGGGACGAAGCGCCGGAGCTGGACCTCGACGTCGTAGCCGGCGAGGAGGCGGCCGGCCTCGTCGAGGAGCGCGGCGAAGCGCAGCTCGTGCTCGGGCGCGCCGTCGGCGATCTCAGCGAGGCTGTCGATGCCGACCTCGGTGACGCCGCGGCGCGGGTCGGCGCGCGCCCAGGCGCCGAGGAGCTCGGTCTCGTGGACGTGCGAGGCGTTGACCAGGAGCTCGCCGCGGGCGCTCGCCGTCGGGGCGATCCGCGCGAAGTCGCGGGAGCTGCGGGTGTAGCGGACGACCGGCGTGCGCGCGGCGATCAGCTCGAGGGGGAGCACGCCGGCGTTGGTCTCAAGGGGCAGGTGACCGGCGAAGACCTCGAGGAGCGAGGCGTCGTCGAGGCAGGCCGCCATCAGCGAGACGTGGTGGTTGCTGAGGAGCGCGGTCATCAGCCCGTCGTCGCCGGCGAGCTCGGCGAGCCAGGCGATCACCTCGGCGCGCAGGCGCTCGACCAGCGCCCGCCAGGCCCGATCCTTGACGAAGCCCTCGCGGCTGGCGGTCGGCGTCAGCCCGGGCGCGTCGAGGGTGCCGCCGATGAAGCGAGCCCAGCGCGGCAGGAGCTCGGGGTCCCCGGGCGTGACCAGGACGCCGCGGCTCGACAGGGCGCAGCGCGGGCTCCCGAGGCCCGACACGGCCGGACGCAGCCACAGGAGGCCGCGGGCGCCGGCGGCCTCGAACTCGACGGACCGACAGGCGAGCGCCCGCTCGCCGTAGACCGCGGCGATCGTCGCCTCGCGGGCGTCGTCGGTCGCGGCGGCCCAGGGCGGCTCGCGGTTGATCCGCTCGAGCTCGCCGTCGTCGCCGCGCAGGCGGATCGGCGTGTCGACGTAGGCGACGTAGCGCCCGAGGAGCTCGGCGAGGCGCTCCGGGCGGGCGTAGGCCGTCATCTCAGGGCGCAGGTGGACGCGCACCGTGCTGCCGATCGCCGCGCGCTCGATCGCCTCGACCGTGTAGGAGCCGTCGGCGCTGGCGCTCCACCGCAGCCCCGGCGCCCCGGCCTTGCGGGTCTCGACGACGAGGCGATCCGCGACCAGGAAGCCCGAGAGCAGGCCGATGCCGAAGTGGCCGATGAGCCCGGGCGGCGCGTCCTCTCGCTTCGTCGACGAGCCGACGCGGCTGAGGTGATTGACGAGGTCAGCCTCGTCGAGGCCGACGCCGTCGTCGGTGAAGGTGATGATCCCGGCCTCGTGATCGCCGACGACGACGATCCCGAGCGCCTCGGCGCCCTCGCCGGTCCCCGCGCTCGCGCCGTGCCGGCGCACGGCGATCGCGTCGAGGCCGTTTTGGATCAGCTCGCGGACGAAGACGTCCGGGGTCGAGTAGAGGTGCCCGCCGAAGACCCGGAGGAGCGCGGCGAGATCGACGTCGAAGGAGCGGCTGTCGGGCTTGGCGACCATCGGCCGGCGGAGTGTACCAAGCCGGCCCCCTCCCATCGCGTCGACCTCGCGGTCGCGCTCGCGCCGGGGGCGACCTCAGCCAGGGCCGCGAGAGACAAGCGCCCGCGAGGCCCGAGAAAAAACTCCGCCGGCGCGGGAACCTCCGCCCACGACCGCTGTCACACGCCCTGTCATGAAGCGGCGCAATCTCCTCAAGGGTCTCGCATTGGGCGGCGCGGCGGCGCCGCTGTGGCTCTCCTGCTCCTTCGGCCTCGACCGCAGGGCGGAGGAGGAGCTGTGCGACGAGTTCGACGTCGATCTCGACTTCGCGCCGAGCGAGTGCCCGCCGCAGCCCGTCGCCGGCTCGATCTGCAAGAGCGCCCCGGTCATCGGCGACGGCTGCGTCCCGCGGCCGCGCCTCGTCTTCGTGATCCCCGACGACCGCGAGCTCCGCTGGCAGCGCGGCCGCGTCTTCGGCGAGCTCCTCAACCACGGCGACGACCTCAATCTCGCCCGCCTCGCGCTCTTCGACATCGTCTGCGCGACCATGGACCAGGTCAACGCGATGCCCGAGGTCACCCGCGAGCTCCGCGGCGCGCCCTGGCTCGTGCTCATCGACACGACCGCGTCGCCGGCCAGCGTCGTCGCCCTCGACGATCCCGCGCTAGGCGAGCTCGCGGCCCAGGAGTCCCGCCGCGGCGACGACGTCGAGGCGATCATCGACCGCCGGATCACCGTGCTCGGCTCGCTCATCGCCGCGGCGATCGAGCCGGCGATGCTCGACCGCCTCGCCAAGGCCGAGGCCGCCCAGCTCGACGGCCAGGCCGACGGCGCCCTCGCCCAGGAGCTCCGCGACGTCGTCGACTTCACGATGTCGCCGCGCCTCGAGGTCGTCGCCGCCGCGCCCGGCAGCCTCTTCAAGGAGGCGACCCGCGCCGCCAAGGACAAGGACTCCTACGACCAGTACCTCGCCGAGGAGCGCAAGGCGGCCTTCGTCCCGCGCCTCGCCGACCTCAGCCGCGAGCGCCTCACCCGCTCGCGACCGCCCGAGGGCGCCCGCTGGGCCTACTCCGGCGGCTGCGGCGTCCGCGTCGAGGGCTCGCGCTCGAACGTCGCCGTCGGCTGTGGCATGGGTCATGTCCCTGAGCGCAGCCGCCGATTCCTCTCGTTCCTCGGCGACCACGACCGCGGCTTCTAGGAGAACGTGGGGCGCCCCGCGTGGCGCCCGCTCGCGCGTCGCCCGAGAGGACCCGCGCGACCCCTGATACGGCCGCGATCATCGAGCCGGCGCGACGGCGCCCCGGCACCTGTGCGAGACTGCGATCATGCCCGGCAACGTCGGCGTCGGCTTCGTCCTCCAGCCCGAGGACGCCTACCTCGAGCTCCTAGGGCCGGTCTTCGGCGAGCTCGCCGACTACTTCGAGATCGCCCCCGAGACCACCTGGTGGGCCGCGGCCGACGGGACGCTGACGAGCAACGCCTTCGCCGGCCGCTTCGCCGACCTCGGCCGGCGCTGGGCCCCGACGGGCGCGCCCTCCAAGCCCTTCGTCGCCCACGGCGTCGCCCTCTCGCTCGGCGGCGCCGACCCGCGCGATCGCCCGCGACAGGACCGCTGGCGCGCCCGCCTCGCGGAGGACCAGCGCCGCTTCGGCTTCCGCTGGCTCAGCGATCACCTGGCGATCACCTGCGCCGCCGGCGAGGCGCTGATGCTGCCGCTGCCGCTGGCGCCGACGCCGGCCGCCGCCGCCGTCGTCCGCCGCCGCCTCGCCGACCTCCAGCGGATCTGCCCGGACGTCGCCGTCGAGAACGCCGCCCACTACTTCACCTACGGCGATCCGCTCGGCGAGGCCCGGCTCATCGCCGGCGTCCTCGAGCTCCCCGGCGCCCACCTCCTCCTCGACCTCTACAACCT
>JAGQIT010000251.1 GCA_020431135.1 Myxococcales bacterium
GATCCCCGAGGCGGCGCCGGTGATCACGACGCAGGGCTGGTGCTTCGAGAGCGGGTCCATGGCGACGGTCTACACCGCCGCCGCGCCGCCGTCACTCGACCGGCAGCGAGCGCCCCGTGGTCAGGGTCCAGGTCGTGCGCTCGATCGGGTACTTGGTCTTGAAGACGACGCGCTTCGAGTCGCCGGTGAACATCGGGTAGTGGTCGTCGAGGCCGTTCTGGGTGAGGAGGCGGGCCTCGCCGTCGCCGCTCATCGGCGCCAGCGCGACCTCGTAGTCGCTGTCGGCCTCATCGCCGTGATCGCGGGTGACGTAGGCGACCCACTTGCCGTCGGGCGAGACCACCGGATCGGCGGCCGAGTGGCCCTCGGTGAGGCGCACGGCCTCGGCGAAGGACTCGGGGTCGATCGGCAGGATGCGGACGTCGAGCGGCTCGCCCTCCGCCGCCGGCTCGGCCGGGCCGGCGTCGGCGAGGGCGGCGTCGAAGAGCGCGGCGTAGGTGTCCGGGAGGTCGAGGCGGAAGAGGCTCGCCTCGTGCGGGCCGGCGGCGACGACCACGAGGCGCGGGGTCTCCGCGCCGGGGTTGGGCGCGGCGGCGACGGTGAAGATGTTGTAGGAGCCGGCGATCACCTGGGGGCCGATCTCGAGGGCGACGCCCGGGTGGTTGCGGCTGAGGATCAGGACGCTCTGGCCGGCCGGGCCCTCGCGGTAGCTGGCGACGACGGTGACGTGGTCGGCGTCGAGCCAGAAGGGGTTCGAGACCCCGACCCGGGTGCTGCGCAGGAGGTCGATCGGCGGCCCGTCGCCGGGCTCGACGAGCTCGACGACCGCGTCGACGACCCCGGCGCCCTCGTGGCGCGAGCGCGCGACCCAGCCGCTGACGTGCGGCGTCCCGGGGTCGTCGCGGCGGTTATCGAGGCGGGGCAGGGCGCCGCGCTCGCGGAAGGCGCAGGAGCCCGTGCCCGCGCCCGTGTCGGCGTCGAAGGTGAAGAGGGTCGACGCGCCGCTCTGGTCGAGGAGGAAGGCGTCGCCGCCCGGCGACTCGCGCAGGCGCGGGCGCCGGCCGCCCTGCTCGAGCGCGCCGCCGAAGACCGCCGCGCAGGGCTCGCGCTCGGCCTCGCCGCTCGCGTCCTTGAGGTAGAAGAAGCGCCAGGTGTCGTCGAGCTCGAGGTCGGCGCTGAGGCCGTTCTTCGACGTGAAGTTGGCCTCGCGGCTCGGCACGAGGACGCCGCCGTCGGCGAGGGCGACCGGGTGGATGCTCTCGTGGAGCGAGCCGAGGAGCGCCGGCTTGACCTTGCCGCGCTCGCTGTCGATGAGGAGCTCGCGCGACGCCTCCTCGATCTTGGCGATCGTCTTGGCCGCCTCGTCGATCGCGCGGACCCGCTCGATCGCCGCCTCGAGGTCGTTCTTCAGGATGATCACCTCGGCCCCGCCCTTCGGGTCGTCGGTGAGGGCGGCGTGCAGCGGCTCCTGCTCGAAGAGCGCGGTCAGGAGGTCGAGGTCGATGCCGGGGACGACCTCCGAGCGCTCGGCGGTGACCGTGAGCTTGTGCGGGAAGGCGTAGTCGCCGGCCGAGACCACGGCGAAGCGGTGGTGGTCGGCGAAGGTCGGGATCCCGCCGTCGACGTCGAGCTTGGAGAAGTCCACCGTCTGCGGGTTCTCGAAGGCGACGTAGCCGTAGCCGCCGTAGTCGGCGAGCTTGAGGATCGCCGCGACGTCGTCGAGGTCCTCCTCCTCGGCGAGCTCCGGCATGACCTCCTTGGCCTTGTCGACGAAGGCGGCCTGGCGCTGCTCGAGGACCTTGAAGCCGAGCTCCTCCATCGAGTGGCGGTAGTGGAAGGAGCCCTGGGTGACGATCATGATCGAGGAGGCCTCCTCAGGCGCGCCGATCGGGCCGCCGCGGGTGAGGAAGTAGGCCCCGCCGGCGACGGCGACGAGCGCCCCCAGGACGACGAGCTTCGAGCGGTTCGAGCTCTGGAGGACTTCGATGTCGGAGCGTGAGCTAGAGGCGGACGCCATGGCGCTAGCTTGGCACATTCGCCCCCTGCGTTGGTGGGCGATCAGCGCACCTGAGCGCTCCGGGCTCGCGGACGCGTGAGCGCGGCCGGATCGGCCGCGGCGCGGCGGCGAGAGAACGGACAATTTCGCCGAAAACCACCGTTCTAGGGCGCTACAGCGCAGGCGGCGCCTTGTCGCCGACGGCGCCCTTGCGCTAGCCTGCCTGTCTGCCAAACGCCGCGGGCGATCCTGCCGGCGGGCCGCTGTCCGCCGGGCTGGGTCCCGGATCCCTTGAAGCTGGAGAACACGATGTCGAAGAAAGAAGTCCGCTTCTCCGCCGCCGTCACCCGCGAGCAGGCGATCGTCGCCCTCGAGCGGCTGACCGCGGCCCTCCGCGCCGGCCCGGTGCGCGTCGCCGCCGGCGACCGCGAGGTCGTCATCGCCCCGCGCGAGGTCCTCGGCCTCGAGCTCGAGGTCAGCCACAAGCCCGGCAAGAGCAAGCTCGAGCTCGAGCTGAGCTGGCGCGAGCTCGACGCCGACGACGGCGAGCTCGGCCTGGTGATCGAGCCGGCCCCGGAGACCTCGGGCGACGACGCGGACGACGCGGACGACGACGAGGCCGAGGCCGAGGCCGACGCCGGCGCGGCGGCGGACGACGCGGGCGAGGACGCGCCCGCGGACGCGGCGAGCGACGACGAGGGCGGCAAGTAGTACTCTGATCGGCCCGACGGAGCCCGGATGGCCAGCGACAACCACGAATTTCGCCACGAGTCACTCGAGGATCGCACCTCGATCGCCAAGTACCTCAACGCCCTCTCCGAGGCCTTCGCCAACGGCAACCTGACCTTTGGGCACAACGGGCACGCGATCGAGCTCGAGCCGCGCGGGCTCCTCAAGTTCGACGTCAAGGCGACGCGCAAGCGCGGCGCGGTCAAGGTCTCGATCCGCCTCAACTGGCAGGAGGACGAGGAGGACCGCGACCCGAGCGTCGGCTCCCTCGTCATCTCGACCTCGGGCGAGGGAAAGTAGAGCGAGGATGCCCAGCCGGGCGATCCAAGAGAACTTCCGCTTCCTAGTCCTCGAGGTCACCAAGCAGATCGAGTCGACCGTCCAGGTCGTGACCACCGGGGACGAGGCGCTGATCGACAGCGTCTACCTCAAGGACGACTACATCGACAACCTGCGCGGGTTCATCGACGCCAAGTGCCTGACGGTGATCCGCGACGCCGACGAGGGCGACGAGCGCACCGTCGAGCTCGCCCGCGCCGTCGACATCGTCACCAACAACCTCGAGCGGATGGCCGACTTCGCGGTCAACATCCTCCGCCAGTACAAGTACGTCAAGGACCACGCGATCCTCCGGGGCTACGGGCTCGAGCCGCTCTTCGCCGAGGTCCTCGGCGCCCTCGGCAAGGTCTCGGAGGCGATCTTCAAGGCCGACGTCAACGAGGCGCTCGAGATCTGCCGCTCGGAGTTCAACCTCGACGAGATGTACGCCGAGCGCTTCCACCGGGTGATGAGCGAGCTGCGGGCCGGCGGCGAGCAGGTCGAGGACCTGGTCACGACGCTCTTCATCGTCCGCTACCTCGAGCGCATGGGCGACTCGCTCCTCAACATCGGCGAGGCGATCATCTCGCTGGCGCTGCACGAGCGCCTGAAGATCCACCAGTACTGGGCGCTCGAGGAGACCCTCGACGTCGGCCGCGGCGAGGCCAAGGGGCTCAGCCTCGAGTCGATCTTCGAGACCCGCTCGGGCTGCCGGATCGGCAGGGTCCGCGACCACCGCGAGGGCGCCGAGGGCAACCTCGTCCTCTTCAAGGAGGGCCAGCGCGACAAGCTCCTCGAGGAGCGCGCGGGGATCCTCTTCTGGCAGGAGCGCTTCCCCGACCTCGTGCCGAAGATCCTCAGCTGGCACGAGGGCGAGCACCACGCGTCGCTCCTCCTCGAGTACCTCAGCGGCCAGACCTTCCAGCAGATCCTCCTCGAGGGGACGAGCGACGAGCTGCGCGCGGCCCTCCAGGCGCTCGGCACGACGCTGCGCGCGATCTGGGAGGCGACCCGCGTCGACGAGCCGGTCCAGCCCGGCTTCCTCGGCCAGATCGCCAAGCGCCTGCGCGACGTCAAGAAGGTCCACCCGGGCTTCGGCGACGACGACCAGACGATCGGCGCCCTCAGGGTCCCCGCCTTCGCTGACCTCCTGCGCCGCGCCGAGGCGATCGAGGCCGAGCTGCCGGCGCCCTTCTCGACCTTCATCCACGGCGACTTCAACGTCGACAACATCATCTTCGACCCGGCGCAGGACCGCCTCCACTTCATCGACCTCCACCGCTCGCGGCGCTTCGACTACGTCCAGGACGTGTCGGTCTTCATGGTCTCGAACTTCCGCCTGCCCGTGCTCGAGACGACGATCCGCCGGCGCCTGAGCGCGGTGATCCTCGCGGTCTACCGCTTCGTCCAGACCTTCGCCCAGGAGGCCGGCGACACGACCTTCGAGGCCCGCCTGACCCTGGGGATGGTGCGCTCCTTCACGACGTCGACGCGCTTCGTCCTCGACCCGTCGTTCGCGCGGGCGATGTACCTGCGGGCGCGCTACCTCCTCGAGCGCTTGCTGGCTCACGAAGGCGGCGACTGGTCGACCTTCTCGATGCCGACGAATGTGCTACGTTACTGAGCCTCCGCGGCCCGCCCCCGGACCCTGAGAAGGCGCCCCGCCGTGGGGCCCTCGGGGGCGGACCTCGACCCCGAGGAGGCCCATGCAAAACAAGAAGATCGCCGTGGTCGGCACCCCTGGCGGGTGGTCGACCGAGCGCCTCGCCGACGCCCTCGCCGAGCGGACCGGCTTCCGCTGCGTCGTCGACATGGGGGCGGTGGTCGGCGACCTCGGCCGCGGCGAGATCCGCTACCAGGACGTCGACCTCTGCCGCCTCGACGGCGTGATCATCAAGAAGATCAGCCCCGAGTACGCGCCCGACATCCTCGACCGCCTCGAGCTCCTGCGCTTCGCCGAGAGCCGCGGCGTCAAGGTCTTCTCGGCGCCCGAGAAGGTGATCCGCGTCCTCGACCGCCTCGCCTGCACCGTCACCCTGCGGATCGCCGGCGTGGCGATGCCGCCGACGACGATCACCGCCGACCTCGGCGGCGCCCGGGGGGCGGTCGCTGACTACGGCGCCGCGGTCTGCAAGCCGCTGTTCTCGACCAAGGCCCGCGGGATGATCATCGTCGAGGACGGCCCGGGCGCGGACGCCGAGCTCGAGGCCTTCCAGGCCGCCGGCAACCCGGTGATCTACCTCCAGAGGAAGATCCCCGACCTCGGCCGCGACCTCGGCGTCGTCTTCCTCGGCGGCGAGTACGTCGCGACCTACGCCCGCGTCGGCGCCGGCACGAGCTGGAACACGACGATCCACGACGGCGGCCGCTACCAGGCCTACGCGCCGAGCAAGGAGATCATCGAGCTCGCCCGCGTCGCCCAGGCGCCCTTCGGCCTCGACTTCACCTGCGTCGACGTAGTCGAGACCTCGGCCGGTCCGCAGGTCTTCGAGGTCTCGGCCTTCGGCGGCTTTCGCGGGCTCCTCGACGCGCACGGCATCGACGCCGCGGCGCTCTACTCGGACTACGTCCTCGGGAGGGTCTAGCCGTGGCCGCGGATCCGCAGGGAGTCTCTAGCGTCGCGGCGATGGCCGCCGCGCTGCGCCGCCAGCACCCGCTCGTCGCCGCCCTCGGCCTGCGCCTCGACGATGTCGCGGTCGTCGTCCGCAGCAACGACGGCGCGCTCCTCGGCGACCTCCGGGCCTACTTCGGCCCGAGCTTCGTCGACGACGCGGTCGTCGGCGACGCGGCGGCGATCGAGATCGTCGCCCTCGACGGCCAGGCGCCGGCGCTCGACGGCCTCGAGCTGACGGTGCGCCCGCCCGAGCCCGGCAAGAGCTCGATCAAGGAGGCCTACGTCGACCTCGCGGACGGGCGGATCATCCGCAAGCTCAAGACCGGCGTCGTCTTCTTCATCGGCGGCGGCGTCCACCTGGCGATCGGCGCCTGCCGCCGCTGGCAGAACCAGATCGTCAACTTCATCAACAACCGCTTCATCGAGGCGCGGATGCGCGACGGCTGGATCCTCTGCCACGCCGCCGCCGTCGCCCGCGGCGACCGCGGCCTCGTCCTCGCCGGTTTCTCGGGGATGGGCAAGTCGACGCTCGCGCTGCACATGATGGAGCACGCGCTCGACTACGTGAGCAACGACCGCCTGCTGATCCGCGCCTCGACCTCGGGTGAGGCCGGGGCGCTCGACGCCTGCGGCGTCCCCAAGCTCCCGCGGATCAACCCCGGGACGGCGCTGAGCATCGACCGCCTGCGGGCGATCGTCCCGGCGGAGCGCCGCGCCCAGTACGACGCGCTGCCGACCGGCGAGCTGTGGGCGATCGAAGAGAAGTACGACGTCGACGTCGACGCGGCCTACGGCGCCGGGCGGATCCGCCTGACGACGCCGGTCCAGACCCTGATGATCCTCAACTGGGAGCGCGGCGCCGGGCCGTGTGAGATCCGGCCGATCGACCTGCGCGAGCGCCCCGAGCTCCTCGCCGTGGTCATGAAGACCGCCGGCCTCTTCTACGAGGAGGGGGAGGGCGCCCCGCCGGCCGAGCCGGAGCCCGCGCGCTACCTCGAGCTCTTCGCCGGCTTCGACGTCTTCGAGCTGCGCGGCGGCGTCGACTTCCCGGCGGCGGTCGCCTTCGGCCGCGCGCGCCTCGGCGATCCTGCGAGCGCGTCATGAGCGAGGTGCGCCCGACGACGCTGCGGATCACCCGCAGCGCCCGCCTGCCGGATCCGCTGCGGATCGCCCGCTACGAGCGCGCGCCGGAGCTCGGGCCGAACATCCTCTTCTTCTCGGGGGGGTCGGCGCTGCGCCGGGTCAGCCGCAAGCTCAAGCGCTTCACCCACAACTCGACGCACCTGATCACGCCCTTCGACTCGGGCGGGTCGTCGGCGACGCTGCGCCAGGCCTTCGGCATGCTCTCGGTCGGCGACCTCCGCAACCGGATGATCGCCCTCGCCGACGAGTCGGTACAGGGCAACCCGGCGGTCTACGAGCTCTTCTCCTACCGCTTCGACGCCGCGGCGGCGCAGGCCGAGCTCCTCGCCCGCCTCCAACGGATGGTCGCCGGCGACGACCCGCTGGTCTCGCGCGTCCCGGCGCCGCTCGGCGAGATCATCCAGAACTACCTCGGCTTCTTCCTCGACGCGATGCCGGCGGACTTCGATCTGCGCGGCGCGAGCATCGGCAACCTGATCCTCGCCGGCGGCTACCTCAACCACGGCCAGCGGATCGAGCCGGTGCTCTTCCTCTTCTCGAAGCTCGTCGAGGTCCGCGGGACCGTCCGCGCGGTGGTCACCGACGACCTCCACCTCGTCGCCGCGCTCGCGTCGGGCGAGACCGTGATCGGCCAGCACCGGATCACCGGAAAGGAGGTCCCGCCGCTGCGCTCGCGGATCGCCGACATCTTCCTCAGCCGCCGCCTCGACCGGGTCGAGCGCGCGAGCGCGGCGATCGACGCCCAGACCCGCGGCCTCATCCGCGACGCGGAGCTCATCTGCTACCCGATAGGCTCCTTCTTCACCTCGGTGATGGCGACCCTCGAACCCGAGGGCGTCGGCGCGGCGATCGCTGCCAACGGCTGTCCGAAGGTCTATGTCCCGAACCTCGGCGACGACCCCGAGCAGTACGGGATGTCGGTCCGCGATCAGGTCGACGCGCTCCTCCGCCGCCTGCGCCGCGACGCCGGCGAGCTGCCGGCCCGGCGCTTCCTCGACTGCGTGCTCGTCGACAGCGGGCGCGGCCGCTACTCGGGCGTCGAAGACCTCGCCGCGATCGAGGACCTCGGGATCGACGTCGTCGATCTCGAGCTCGTGACCCAACGGTCAGCTCCGCTGATCGACGAGGAGCGGCTCGTCGCGGCGCTCCTCTCGCTGGTCTGAGCGCGCGGGCGGACGTACGCTGACGTCTACAGCCAGTGCAGGCCTCCTCCTCAGCGGGCGCCCGCGGCCGGCGAGGCCGCGCGGGAGCACGCGCCGGGGCGCGTCGGGCCGCGGCGGTTCTCTGGCCTCTCCGCTCGACGGGACACGCAGGCCTCGCGTTCGTTGCTAACCTGAAACAGGGTGGTGAAGTGGGTCGAGCCGTTGCCGGAGCGCGAGGCGGAGCGCCTCGCCGCGCTGCGTGCGCTCAAGATCCTCGACACGCCGCCGGAGCCGGAGTTCGACGATCTCGTGGCCGTCGCGGCGCGGGCCTGCGCCGCGCCGATCGCCATCCTCAGCCTCTCCGACGCCGACCGCCAGTGGTTCAAGGCGAA